>JAFAFF010000073.1 GCA_023423605.1 Pseudomonadota bacterium | reverse complement strand
GACACCGGGCCGTCCCGCAACTTCGACCTGATCCTGGTGGTGGCGATCATCGCCAGCATCCTGGTGGTGATGATCGACAGCGTGCAGCACCTGCACGTGGCCTGGTCGGAGGGGCTGCATGTCATCGAGTGGGGCTTCACCCTTCTATTCACCCTGGAGTACCTGCTGCGGCTGGCGGTGGTGAAGCGACCGCTGCGCTATGCGGTCAGCATCTGGGGCATCATCGACCTGCTGTCGATCCTGCCGGCCTACCTCTCGTTGTTCATCCCCGGCGCGCAGAGCCTGCTGGTGGTGCGCGCGCTGCGCATGCTGCGGGTGTTCCGCATCCTCAAGCTGACGCGCTATATCGAGGAAAGCGGCATCCTGCTGCAATCGCTGTGGCGCAGCCGGCGTAAGATTCTGCTGTTTCTGTTCACCGTCATCACCATAACCATCATCGCCGGCACCCTGATGTACATCATCGAGGGGCCGGCGCATGGCTTCAGCAATATCCCGGCCAGCATGTACTGGGCCGTGGTGACCATGGCCACGGTCGGTTTCGGCGACATCGTGCCGCAGACCGTGCTGGGCCGCTTCCTCACCTCGGTGCTGATCCTGATCGGCTACAGCATCATCGCCGTGCCCACCGGCATCTATACCGCCGAACTGGCCAGCACCATGCGCGAGGCCGAGCTGGCCGCACGCCGCGATGCACGTGGCTGCCCGCACTGCGGGCTGGAAGGCCACGAGCCCGACGCACGTCATTGCCGCAGGTGCGGCGGCACCCTGCCGGACACCTTCAACAACTGACGCGATGCATGCCATTGCTGCTGGCAGGAATACCAGTGGGTTGTAGTCCTGCATCAACTCCGCCGGCAAGCCCTGTGGGGCCATGGCCATACCCAGATCGTCAGGGTAGCGGTAAGAAGCATCGGTCTCGCAGCGAAACGTCCCTGTTGAAAATGATTCCAGTCGCCCTTCCTGCCCAAGACGGTGAGCGCCGTTGGCTACTGCTTCGGAAGAGCGCGATCCCGATCAGTCGAGGAACAGGTCCGGCACCAGCGGCCGGCTGGCATCCACCGCATAGCCGGACAGATCGGCCACCCCAGCCTGCGCCAGCACCTCATCGTCCAGCAGGAAATGGCCATGGAACCCGGCCGCGTCACGCACCAGCACCGCGTGTGCGGCATCGGCCACCATCTGCGGCGTACGGCAGCCCGCCACGTCCACGCCGGGAATCATGTTGATGGCATCGGTGGCGATCACCGTGCGCGGCCACAACGCGTTGACCGCCACGCCGCGCGGCCCGAATTCGGCTGCCAGGCCGATGGTGACGAAGCTCATGCCCATCTTGGCCAGCGTGTAACCGGTGTGCGGCGCCCACCATTTTGGATCCAGGCTCGGCGGCGGGGCCAGCGACAGGATATGCGGATTGGGCGCCTGCAGCAGGTACGGCAGGCAGGCCTGCGCGCACAGGAAGCTGCCCCGCGCGTTCACCTGCTGCATCAGGTCGAAGCGCTTCATCGGTGTGTCCAGGGTGCCGCGCAGCCAGATCGCACTGGCGTTGTTGACCAGGATGTCGATGCCACCAAAGGTATCCACGGTAGCAGCGACAGCTGCCTGCACCTGCGCTTCCTCACGGATATCGCACTTCAGCGCCAGTGCCTGGCCACCGGCCGCCGTGACCGCGTCGGCGGCGCTGTGGATGGTGCCGGGCAGTTTCGGATTGGCCACCGATGACTTGGCGGCAATGGCGATGTTGGCACCATCGCGCGCCGCGCGCAGGGCAATGGCCAGGCCGATGCCACGCGAGGCGCCGGTGATGAAAAGGGTCTTCCCCCGCAGGTTCGCCATGACGCTCCTCCTCCCCGGCCAGTGGTGCCGTGGCGACATTATGCCCCTGCGCACGCGGCGTTAACCGCGGTTGTCGATACTTCAGGCGCTACTTCATGCACTGCCCATCCCATGAGGAGGCCCACATGACCCGCTTGATTCCATCGCATTCCCGCCTGTTCGCTGCACTGGCATGCACTGCGCTGCTGGTGGCGTGCCGCCAGGATCCCGCGCCGGAACCGGCAGGCGACGCTGCACCCGCGCAGGGTGCTGCTCCGGCGTCGGCGGAGGATGCCGCCGCCACGACGGCGCTGGCATGGGGCAAATCGGTGGCGTGGGATGGCGATCTCAACGCCTGTCGGCAGGGAACGGAGGCGGCCGCCCGCGAATGCCTGCTCGATGCGATGCGCTCCGGTGGCGCCAGCCAGGAGGCGGTGACCGCTGCCAGCCAGCTTTCCAGCGCCGGTGAACTGGCTTATGTATCGGCATGGCATGAGCAGGATGGCATCGGCGTGGCCACGGTGACCTGGCCGTTCCGTGCCAATACCAACCAGGGCACGCGGCTGATCGACGCCAAGGGCCAGCGCATCGATGTGGATGCCGATCCCTTGGCCGGCGACGCTGCCGCCGATCCGGCGGTGCAGGCACTGGCCGCGGCGCATCCCGGGGCAGCAGCGTTCCCGCCGGCGCAGGCTGCCGGCACATCGCCACTGGAAGGCGGCGGCATCAGCCTGCTGTACCGCACGCCATTGCGTGAGTGCCATGCCTGCGCGGATGTGGCACACGTGCAGCAGGCCTACGATTTCGACGCCCAGCGCACCTTCATCGGTTCCCGCGTGGTGCCCTAGCAGGCGGCGGCGGTTGCCGCTCGGCCAGGCCGCGGTTCAGGGCTTCGGCCCCTGCCCTTCGTTGTCTTCCCAGTGCAGGATGCGCCGGGTGACGAAGCGATAGACTGGCTTCCCGGTAGCAAACCACAGCTCGCGCACCCACGAGGTGCGTTTGAGCACGCGCCTTTCCACCGGCGTCAGGCTGCTGCGGCAGTACATGCGTTTGTGCTTCAGCAGATGGCGCAGGTCTTCGCGTGCCAGCAGGCGCATCCAGCGCGAGCGCGGGTTGCCGATCACCGCCAGCTGGAAATCGATCAGCGCCGGGCGCCCGTCTTCGGTCACCAGCCAGTTGGCTTCCTTGGCCAGGTCGTTGTGGGCGACGCCGCGCCGATGGAGCTGCTGCAGCAACCGCCGCGCCGCGTGGAACCAGGCGATGTCGCCACGCGGCGGACGCTGGTACATGGCATCCCCGGCCATGAAGCTGCGATCCAGCCAACGACCGTCCCATGCCAGCAGTTGCGGTACATCGGCCATGCCCTGCAGATGACGCAAGGCGCGTGCTTCACGTCGCGCCAGCCACCAGGCCGGTACACGCAGCCACCAGGGCGTGGCGCCAAGATCACGGCGAACGAAGCGCCGCGCCCCCTCCTCCACCAGCAGGATGCGACCGAAACTGTCTGATTTGAGCGCCGTGTGCGCCGGAAGCCGTGGAATCGCCATGGCGCATTCTAGGCGATCGGCCGGGCGGCTTCGGCAAGCAGCGGACAGTCACCTGCGCGCCCCTATAATCCGCCGATGGAATCTTCATGGATCGACGCCACCCTCGCGTGGATTAGCGCTCATCCCGTGCTTGCCGGTGCGGTCATCTTCCTCATCGCCTTCTGCGATGCGGTGATCATCCTCGGTGCCATCGTGCCGGCGCTCCCGTTGCTGTTCGCGGTCGGCGTGTTCATCGGGCTGGGCCAGATCTCCGGCCCCTACGCGGTGGCATGCGCGGCCATCGGCGCCTTCGCCGGTGATGGCATCAGTTACTGGATCGGGCGCCGCTGGGGCGACCGCCTGCGTGGCGTGTGGCCGTTCAGCCGCTATCCGCAGTTGCTGGACCGTGGTGAAACCCTGTTCCGCCGCAATGCCTTCAAGAGCATCCTGATCGCCCGCTATGTCGGTGCGGTGCGTCCGTTCGTGCCCGCCATCGCCGGCATGCTGAAGATGCCGGCCAGTCGTTATGTGCAGGCCAGTGGCATCGCCAGCCTGTCCTGGGCGGTTCTGTTCCTGCTGCCGGGTTGGGTGCTGGGCGAGGCCTATGACGCGGTTGCCGCGGTTGCCGGCCGGCTGGTGGTGGTGCTCGGGCTGCTCGGCGTGATCCTCGGCCTGGTGTGGGCGGTGGTGCTGTACGGCTACCGCTGGTCTGCTTCGCGGATGGACAGCTGGCTGGCCCGGCTGCTGGCCTGGTCGCAGCGCCACCCCACGCTGGGCCGCTATTCGGTGTCGGTATTCGATCCGCAACGCCGCGAATCGGTGCCGCTGGCCATGCTGGCCCTGATGCTGCTCATGCTGGGCTGGGGTGGCTTCGCGCTGCTGATGGTGGTGGTGGCACACGGCGAGCCACTCAGCGTGGACCTGGCCGTACACCAGGCCATGCAGGCGCTGCGCAACCCGCTGGCCGACCATCCGCTGGCGGCACTGGCATCGCTGGGCGCCTGGCAGGTGCTGTTGCCGGCTACCGCGGCCGGCATGGGCTACCTGTTGTGGCGACGCCGCTGGATGGCCGCCGCGCACTGGCTGGCCGCGCTCGCGTTCGGGCTGGCGCTGACGCTGCTGCTGGGTGCAACCGTGGACGTGGTACGCCCGCCGGATGCCAGCAGCGGCTTCGGCTTCCCGTCGGTGTCGGTCACCATGGCCACCATCACCTTCGGTTTCTTCGCCGTGCTCATCGCCCGCGAACTGCCGGGCCGTACGCGGGTGTGGCCATACCTGGTATCGGGCATCGTGGTCAGCCTGATCGGCTTCGCGCGCATCTACCTGGGCGCGCACTGGCTGAGCGATGTCATCGGCGGCATGCTGTTCGGCACGTTCTGGCTGCTGGTGCTGGGCATCGCCTACCGCCGCCGGTTCAATCGTTCCTTCTGGGTCAAACCGGTGGCGTGGCTGTTCTATGGCACGTTCGCGGTGGCGGCGGTCTGCTATGCGCCGCGCAACATTCCCCACAAGCTGGAACGTTTCGAACCGCGCCCGGCCGCATCGGTCACGCTGCAGGCCACGCAATGGTGGCAGCAGGGCTGGCAGGAACTTCCTTCCCGCCGCAACGAATTCGACGATGACCAGCGCTGGCCGCTGGATGTGCAGGTTGCCGGTCCGCTGGCACCCCTGCAGGCGCAGCTGGAAGCGCGCGGCTGGCGCGTGCAGGAACAGGCCGGCTGGGAACAGGCGTTGCTGATGCTGGACCAGGGCACCGGGCCGCAGGAACTGCCCGTCATGCCGGCCACGCTGGAAACCCGGGTGGAAACGTTGCTGATGGTGCGCGATGGCGAGCATGCCGACGAACGCCACGTGCTGCGCCTGTGGCCGGCCGGTGCGGTACTGCAGCCAGGCGAGCAGCCGCTGTGGCTGGGCAGCGCGCAGACACTGCGTTTCACCCGCCACTTCAACTGGATCGGCATGTGGCATCCGCTGCGGGGCGTGGATCCGGCCATGGCGGCGCTGAAGCAGTCCATCGATGGCCTGCCGATGCAGCAGCAGGCGCACCCGGCCACCGGCCTGCCGGTACTGATGCTGCGAACCGGCCCGTAAGCGCTGACGGCAGGCCGCATGCGGCCTGCCCCGGGATGCTGTCAGGGCATCCAGCCCAGCAGCCGCTGCAGGCGTTCATGCGGATCATCGAGCTGCAGCAGCTGCAGGCGCTGGCCTTCCTGCAGCGGCAGCAGCTGCGCCAGTTGCCAGCCGACCCAGGCGGCCTGGTCCAGCAGCATCGGCGATGCCGGCGCATAGGCCTCGCCGGCCTGTTCGATGATGTGCGCCAGCAGCGTTCCCAGCAACGCATGCTGCGGACGCAGCTCATCATCGCTGTCCTCTTCGCACCAGGTGACATCGCCGACCACCAAGCCGCTGTCGCGCACGCGGATATGGTGCACATGGAAACGCCGCGCGCCGCGCAGCCGGAGCTGCAGCACGCCATCGCCGCCCATGTCGAAATCCTCCACCCGCGCCTCCACGCCGAACGCGGCCGGCACGGCAGGCGCACCCACCTCTTCGCCCTGCAGTATCAGGCAGACGCCGAAACCGGTACCGTCACGACTGGCGTCGCGCAGCATGTCCAGGTAACGGCGCTCGAACACCCGCAGGCCGATCGCCGCGCCGGGCAGCAGCGCGGTATGGAGAGGGAACAATGGCAGCGTCGAAACGTCGGTCATGGCGGTGCGGCTGGCCGCAGGCGGGAACATGTAGCCACGGATGTTACCGCAGTGGGCCATGACGCCACCGCGGCCAGCCCGCCGCACCATGCCGTGTTCAGAAGCTGTACTTGACGTGCGTGTGCAGGCGATCCATGTCGCCGCTGCGTCCATTTTCCAGGCGCCGTTGCGCATGGCTCAGCTCGGCACCGACATCCAGCCTGGGAAAAGGTGAATAGATCAGGTTGACCCGCCATGATTCCGCACGTTCGGTCACCGCCTCGCCCGTCCAGCGTGCATCGTTGTCCAGCCACGCACCGGAATAGACAAGATTGCCGCGCAGCTTCGGCGTGAAGGCATGTCGCCATGCCATGAAGCCGCCATGGCCATCCTGCGCATGAAGCCCTCCATCTTCATCCAGCACGCTGTCCGCACCCAGCGCGAAGCCCAGGTAACGGCCGATGCCGCGGCCACCGCTGATCATGTAACGCAGGTCGTCACGATCGCCGATGTTGAAACGGCCGGAGACACTGGCTGCGATACCCGAATCGGTCTGGCCCTGCTGGCGCAGCTGCCGCACCATGCCGGCCGCCGTGAAATGACCCCACGTTCCGCGCCGTGTCCAACGAGCAGTGACGTCGGGAACCGTATCGTCGGCGCTGTTGAACCGTGTGCCATTGCCCTGGTACGCAGCCACCGTGGTCTGGGGATTCTCCAGCGACACCGACCATGCACCACGCGTATATCGCAACTGCGCCTGCCGCGAGAACACGGTGCCTTCCGAAGGTCCGGTGAAGTCCACCGTATCCGGCAGCGCCGCCACGTCCTGGAAGTTGGACCAGGTCTGGCCGGCGAGCCAATGGTTCCAGCTCACGTACGCCTGGCGCAGTGTGAGCGCGTAGGTATTGGTGATGACTTCGTTGCCGGCGAACGCATTGCTGCCGCCGCCGTACATGTCCGCTTCGATGTAGGCCTTGAGCGTGTCGCCGCCTTCAGTGACGGTATCGGCGCCCAGCCAGAACCGCGAGAACTGCGCATGCACATCGCTGAAACTGGCGCTTCGTCCATTGCCGTCTGCGGCCACCGGGGTAGCCCCGGGGAAGTAGAACAGGCGACCAGCCGATCCATCGGCGATCATTCCGTCACTGGCATGGGTGGTCATCGCATCCAGCTTGATGAAGCCACCAAAGGAGAAGCGGGTTCCTGCCATGGCGCCCGGCAGGGTCACCGACGTGGGCGCGGCAGCGACCGGCGCCGGCCTGGCGGCATCCTGTCCCTTCTTCGCTGCGCCGTCCCTCCCGGCGACATCGGCAGCAGCCGTCTCGCGTTGCTGGTAGGCCCGCAGCTGATCGCGCATCTGCTGCATCTCCACCTCCAGCCCGGCCAGGCGCGCCTCAAGCGTTGCTGCATCGGTAGCCTGTGCCAACGCGGTGCACGGCATCGCCGCCAACAGCAACCACAGCGGCGCATGCACCGCCGTCTTTCCCATCATCCTGCTCATTGTTCCCCTCCCAGGGCATGGCGAAGCCAGCGCGGCCTGCCTGCAGGCCACGTGGCGTTGTCGAAACCGTCTTTCTGGTGCGGCGCTCAGTCCAGCCGCATGGATACCGTGCCGATGCCATCTCCGCGCACCAGCACGTTGTCGCCAGCCTGCACGGCGACAGCCGCAGTGATCGCGCCGGACAGCACCACGCTGCCCGCCGGCAATGACTCGCCCTGGGCAGCCAGCATATCCACCAGCATCGCCACAGCGATGGCAGGGTGGCCCAGCACGGCAGCACCGGCGCCCACTTCCACCACCACCCCGTTCTTCTCCATGACCATTCCCAGCGTGGGCAGATCCAGCGTCGCCGGATCGGTGGGGCGCGATCCCAGGACGTAACGGGACGCCGAGGTGTTGTCGGCGATGACGCTCGGAAGATCGAAACGGAAATTCTCGTAACGCGAATCGATCAGCTCGATGGCGGGTACGACGTAGTCGGTAGCAGCCAGTACCTGTTCCACCGTGCATCCGGGCCCTTGCAGCGTATCGCGCATCACGAAGGCGATTTCCGCTTCAACCTTCGGGTGGATCAGCGCCGCCGTGTCGACCCGTCCACCATCATCCACGGCATTGTCGCTGCCCAGGAAGCCGTGGATCGCGGTTTCCACGCCCATCTGCTGCATCTTCGCACGCGAGGTCAGGCCCATCTTGCGGCCGACGATGCGGATGCCTTCGGCCTGCTTCAGCTGCGCAAGGCGGGCCTGTATGCGGTAGGCGTCGTCGACATCCAGTTGCGGATGATCCAAGGTGATCCGGTGCACTTCCCGACGGTCGCGTTCGGCGGCCAGCAGCAGCGCGGCGCACTGCTCGACCAGGATATCGTCAAGGCTCATACGGTCTCCTCCATCGCAGCGACGTCGCGTTGACGCAGCATGTCCAGTGCAACGTCCACGATCATGTCCTCCTGACCACCCACCATGCGGCGCTTGCCCAGCTCGACCAGGATGTCGACGGTACTGATGCCGAAGCGGCTGGACGCTGCTTCAGCGTGACGCAGGAAACTGGAGTAGACACCCGCATATCCCAGCGCCAGCGTTTCCCGGTCCACACGTACGGGACGGTCCTGCAACGGCCGTACGATATCGTCGGCCGCGTCCATCAATGCATGCAGATCGCAGCCATGATTCCAGCCCATGCGTTCGGCGGCGGCGATGAACACTTCAAGCGGCGCGTTGCCGGCGCCCGCCCCCATGCCGGCAAGGCTGGCGTCGATACGGATCGCACCGGCCTCGGCCGCGACCAGCGAGTTGGCCACACCCAGCGAAAGGTTGTGGTGTGCATGGATGCCGATCGCGGTCGTGGGCAGCAACGTCTGGCGCAGTGCGTGGACGCGTTCACGCACGTCATTCATGCCCAGCGCGCCACCGGAGTCCACCACGTAGACGCAGGAGGCGCCATAGCTTTCCATCAACTTCGCCTGTGCGGCCAGGGTGTCCGGCCCGGCCATGTGGCTCATCATCAGGAAACCCACCGCATCCATGTCCAGCGCGTTGGCAGCTTCGATGTGCTGCCGTGAAATATCCGCCTCGGTACAGTGGGTGGCCACGCGGACCACGCGGGCACCCGCCGAACATGCGTCCTTGAGGTCGTGCACCGTGCCGATGCCGGGCAGCAGCAGCGTAGCGATACGGGCACGTTCGACCACGCTGGCCGCGGCCTCGATCCACTGCAGGTCGGAATGCGCGCCGAAGCCATAATTGAATGAAGAGCCGCGCAGGCCGTCGCCGTGCGCGACCTCGATGGAGTCGACGCCGGCCTGGTCCAGTGCACCAGCGATCACGCGGACCTGGTCCAGACTGTACTGGTGGCGCACCGCATGCGAGCCATCGCGCAGGGTGACGTCGGAGATGTAGAGCTTGGAAGCTGTCATTTCGGTTCCCTCATGCCGGCGTGCGAACGGACAACCGCGACTGCGCGATACGCTCGGCGGTAGCCAGCGCCGCCGAGGTCATGATGTCCAGGTTTCCGGCATAGGCCGGCAGGTAATGGGCAGCGCCTTCCACTTCGAGGAAGATCGAGGTCTTCAGTCCGCTGGTGACGCCCAGCCCCGGTATCGGCTGCGGCAGGTCCATCCGCTCGAACTGCACCTGCTGCTTCAGGCGGTAGCCGGGCACGTATGCGGACACCCGTTGCACCATGTCCTGCACCGCAGCTTCCACCGCAGTCGTATCGGCCGCTTCGGACAGCACATATACGGTGTCACGCATCAGCAGCGGCGGATCGGCCGGGTTGAGTACGATGATCGCCTTGCCGACCGCCGCACCACCCACCTCCTCGATGGCCCGCGACGTGGTCTCGGTGAACTCATCGATGTTGGCACGGGTGCCGGGTCCGGCCGAACGACTGGCGATGGAGGCGACAATCTCCGCGTAATGCACCCTGGCCACGGATGCCACAGCCGCCACCATCGGAATGGTCGCCTGGCCACCACAGGTCACCATGTTGACGTTGCGGGCATCCAGATGCGCATCCAGATTGACCGTCGGCACGCAGTACGGACCGATCGCCGCGGGTGTCAGGTCGATGATGCGGATGTCATCGCGCGCCGCTCGCAGCAGGGCATCGTTATGCACATGTGCTGCGGCGGACGTGGCATCGAACACGATATCGACGTCGGCGAACAGCGGCGAAGCGATCAGCCCCTCCACACCATCGGCGATGGTGGGCACGCCGAGCCGCGCAGCGCGCGCCAGCCCGTCGGAGGCAGCATCGATGCCGACCAGCACCCCCATCTGCAGGTGCTTGCCATGGCGCATTACTTTGATCATCAGGTCGGTACCGATGTTGCCGGGACCGATGATGGCTACTTTCAGGGTCATACCGCACTCCTGCGGAGAAGGAATTGGAGGAACAAGGACGATGCCGCCCGTACGCTCAGGCGAAATGGATCTCGGCGTCGCCCAGCGTGCCGATGCGGACGCGCATGTGGTCGCCACGCTGCACCGGAACCAGCGGCACCAGTGCACCGGACAGGATCACCTCGCCCGCCCGCAGCGATGTGCCAAGGCGGCCCAGGGTGTTGGCCAGCCACGCCACGCAGTTGACCGGCGATCCCAAGGCCGCAGCGCCGGCACCGGTGGCGACGACCTCACCGTTCTTTTCCACCACCATGCCCAGCGTGCCCAGGTCGAGCCCACGCGGCGGCACGCGCCTTTCGCCCAGCACGAACGCTGCCGCCGACGCGTTGTCGGCGACGGTATCGGTGATGCCGATGCGCCAGTCGCGGATACGCGAGTCCACGATCTCGAAACAGGCCGATACGGCCTCGGTCGCTGCCAGCACGTCATGGTGGGTGATGCCCGGGCCGCGCAGATCCTTGTTGAGATGGAACGCGATTTCGCCTTCGGCACGCGGCTGCAGCAGCCCATCCAGCGACAACGTACCGCCGTTGGCAATCTCCATGCGGTCGGTCAGGAATCCGAAGTCAGGCTGGTCCACCTTGAGCATGCGCTGCACCGCCACGCTGGTCGCGCCAATCTTCTTGCCCACCACGCGTTCGCCATCAGCCAGGCGAAGTTCCAGCAACGCAGTGGAGATCGCATAGGCATCATCGAGGCCCAGTCCTGCCACGCGTTCGCTGAGCGGCTCCAGCGGTTGCCCCTGGCGCAGCGCACGGTGCAGCTGCGCTGCATGTTCGGCGATTCCAGCGGCGTCCAGCGCGGCGTTCATGCCGCACATCCTTCAGGCGGATCGCTCTTCAATCTGTCGCCCACCGCAAACCGCTGCGGCGGCACCTCATTGACCATCACGCGGATGGTGGTCATCGGCGCGCCAAGCTGCTCGTGGGCAGCCCTGGCCACGGCACGGATGAAGGACTGGACCGTGGCATCGTCCCGGCCCTCCACCAGGGTCACCTGGATGATCGGCATATCTGTCTCCTGCAGTTGCGGTCAGGCAAGTTCCACGCCCTTGGTTTCCGGCAGGAACAACCACACGATCAGGCCGGCAAGAGCGAAGAAAGCGGCGGTCGCGACCAGGCCACTGGCCACGCCGTACGAGTTGGCGAGGAAGCCGATCAGTGCCGGCGCGATGGCGGCGATGGCACGCCCGCCG
This sequence comes from Pseudomonadota bacterium, assembly GCA_023423605.1. Lineage (GTDB taxonomy): Bacteria > Pseudomonadota > Gammaproteobacteria > Xanthomonadales > Xanthomonadaceae > Stenotrophomonas. The sequence continues at coordinate 5,012 of JAFAFF010000073.1, read as the reverse complement.
TTGTAGACGAAGCCCTGCGCGGTAGCCCGCACCGAGGTCGGGAACATTTCCGCGAAGGTCGGAGCGAAGCCGCTGTAGAAGCCCGTGCCGAAGTAGGCCACCACGACGCCAAACACCATCAGCAAGGTCGGCGACTGGATCATCACGAATACCGGCACGGTCAATGCCGAGCACAGGAAGAAGATCAGGAAGGCCTTCTTCCGCCCCAACCGGTCGGCGATGTAGCCGAAGGTAACGTAACCCAGCGCTGCCCCCAGCTGCATGATGACGATCCATACCGTCGACTTCACCAGGTCCAGCCCCGGCCCGCCCTCGGTCACCGGCGTGGCCAGATAGGTGGGAATCCACGTGAACAGGCTCCAGTAGCCGCACATGGCCGCGGTGGTGAAGGCCAACCCGACCAGCGTGTTGCGGCGATGCGCGCCAAACAGCGAAGAAACGGTTTCGGCGAAACTCAGGCGCCGCGCCTGGTTGACCCATATCTCCGGTTCCTTGACATGACGGCGCACGTAGAACGCCAGCAACGCCGGCAGCAGGCCGACGGCGAACACCCAGCGCCAGCCAAGCGTCGGTACCACCAGGGCAGCGACAATCGCCGCCGCCGCGTAGCCGGCCGCGAACGCACTCTGGATCCACGCCAGCACCTTGCCGCGATGCTGCGCAGGCCAGGTCTCACTGACCAGCGCGGAGCCGGCCGACCATTCCCCGCCGACGCCCAGGCCGACAATCACCCGGAACAGGAGCAGCTGGCCAAGGGTGTCGGAGAGGCCGCATAAGGCAGTGCCTATCGAATAGCAGACGATGCTGAGAATCATGGATTTGGCGCGACCCAGGCGGTCGGCCAGGAATCCGAACACCAGCCCACCACCAGCGGTGGCCAGCAGCGTGGCGGACATCACCATGCCCGCCGCGGACTTGTCGAAACCCAGGTCGGCACTGACGTGCTTGATGACCATCGCGAACAACATCAGATCCATGATGTCCAGCGCCCAGCCCAGATAGGCTGAGCGGAACGTGCCCCACTGTTGCGCGCTTGCGCCCTGCCACCAGCGCTTGCCGATCTGCGGCCCTGCCTGACTGCCTGCCATGCTTCCCCCTCCGGAATCTGTGGCGTGGATGACGATGTATCGCAATTCGATACGGACGTCTCAATATACACGCCATTTTCAGGAATACAACATTTACTGTCGATATGTATCGTTGTACGATACGCGAACATCACAAGAGGTCGACTCCCCATGTCCATGCTTACCCTCCGCCTGTTCGAGGATCATCTGCCCAGCGGCTGTCCGGCCATTTTCCTGCCCGCGACGCCACGTGCGCTGTATGTCCGGAAGGGCGGAATTTCCGTGGAAGGTCCCCGTGAAGGACGATACCTTGCGTCCGGACAGGCGGATGTATCGCAGAACGCGACAACAGTGTCATGCGGGACCGAAGACACCGTGATGTGGCGCTGGGAGCTTTCGTCCTGCGATCAGCCGGAGCGCACGCAGCTACCCTCCGCGCCTGCCACGCGGAGCACGCTCAAGCTGTCCGCTGACGTCCAGCTCGATCCGGGTTTCGAATGGCTGATGCGCTGCGACCGCGTGGACTTCCCGCCGGGTGGCGTCGCCCTTACCCACGTCCACCAGGGTCCGGGTATCCGGATATGCCTGCATGGCGAGATCCGCATCGAGACACAGGGCGCGGCCCATGATCATCCCGCCGGACATGCCTGGTTCGAGCTCGGCCCGGAGCCGGTGCTGGCCCCCACCACGGAACGGGAGCCGACCGCGTTCGTGCGGTGTTTCCTGTTGCCTCGCGCACTCAAGGGCCACAGCTCCATCCGCTATGTGCATCCCGCCGACGCAGCGGCCCCCAAGGTCCAGCAATACCGGGTTTTTGCCGAGCGATACATCGATATTCCCGGAAAGCGCTGACGGTAGGCTACCCTAGCCCGCCATGCCTCCACTCTGTGGTCACCCCGGATATCCATGCCTCGACAGAAGCCGCCCGTGCCCGACGACCTCAAGGCCAGCCCCCTCGCGCAGGCTGCCGCGCCGCTGGCGACCGACGACACTGACGGGCATGAGCCGGGGGGACAGGGTTCCGCGGAACAGGGCCTGCCAACGGCGATCGTCTCACTGAAGGTGATCGAAGCGCTCGCGGCTGCGCCGGCAGGACTGGGCGTGACCCGCCTTGGACAATTGCTGGGCATGCCCAAGGCACGCATCCATCGGCATCTGACCATGCTGCGCGAGCACGGTTACGTCGACCAGGACCCCCGCAACAACCACTACCGCGTCGGTTGGCAGATGTTCCTGCTGGGCCGGGCCTGCACCAGCCGCTTCGATGTCATGTCGCTGGCCAAGCCGGTGCTGGAACGCCTTCGCGATGCAGTGGGCCAGACCATTGTGATCTCCACGTACTCCGATGAGGAAGTGGTGGTGATCGACGTACTGCGCGGCACCGCACCCGTGGAAATCAGCCTGCGCTCGGGCACCCGTTTCCAGCACAACACCGTGGCGCAGGGCAAGATCGTGCTCGCCTTCGCTCCGGAACGGGTCTGCCAGCGTTTTCTTGACCAGCCACTGCAACCCAGTACCCCGCGCACCATCACCGATCCGGACCGCCTGCGTGCGGAAATCGAACTGGTCCGCCGGCGTGGCTGGGCGGATGCGCCGGAGGAACTCTACATCGGCGTCAATGCCCTGGCGGCACCGCTGCGGCAGGCCAATGGCGAACTGTTCGGCACGGTGGCGATCATCGGATCGATCCACTATCTCCCCAGCGCGCCGGATCCGATGCATGTGCAGGCGTTGCTGGATGCCGCACGGGACATTTCCGCGCTGATGGGCAGCAGCCACTGAGGTGGTGCCGGTCCCTGCAGGGGGCCGGCAGCCGAATTCCATCCGCGCAGGCTAGGCCTGCAACTGCGCGAAGAAGCGTCGCGGTGCCCCGTCGAACCCTCCATTGGACATGAACACCACATGGTCGCCCGCGCGCGCGCGCGCCTGCAGCTGCGCCAGCAACGCGTCGGTATCGGTCACGGCGTGGGCCGAGCCACGCACGGCGGAGATGACCTGCGACGCGTCCCATACCAGTTCCGGCCGATGCAGGAACACCACCTCGTCCGCCTGTACCAGAGAAGGGGCCAGCGCGTCCGCGTGCGCGCCCAGCCGCATCGAGTTGCTGCGCGGCTCCATCGCCACCACGATGCGTGCATCGCCGACCTTCGCGCGCAGGCCTTCCAGCGTTGTCGCTATCGCGGTCGGATGATGTGCGAAATCGTCGTAGACCGTGATGCCACCTGCCTGGCCGATCACTTCCATCCGTCGCTTCACGCTGCGGAAGCGCGCAAGTGCCGACAACACGGCGGCAATCTCCACGCCAACCGCATGCGCCGCCGCCAGCGCGGCAAGGCCATTGAGCACGTTGTGGCGCCCCAGCAGCGGCCATTCCACCTCGCCCACGCGCTGCCCGTGGTGATGCACGGCGAAATGGCTGCCATCGGCGGCCAGCAGCTCTGCATGCCATTCCAGGGAGGCATCGAAGCCGAAACGCTCCACCGGCGTCCAGCAGCCCATCGCCAGCACCTCGGCCAGCCGCGCATCCTCGCCGTTGACGATCAGCCGCCCGCGCGCCGGTACCGTGCGCACCAGGTGATGGAACTGGCGCTGGATGGCCGCCACGTCCGGGAAGATGTCGGCATGGTCGTATTCCAGGTTGTTGAGGATGGCGACCAGCGGACGGTAGTGGACGAATTTGCTGCGCTTGTCGAAGAAGGCGGTGTCGTATTCATCGGCTTCGACCACGAATTCGCGGCCCTGGCCCAGCCGTGCGGACACGCCGAAATCCTCGGCCACGCCGCCGATCAGGAAGCCTGGCGAGCGGCCGGCGGCTTCCAGCAGCCAGGTGAGGATGGTGGTGGTGGTGGTTTTGCCATGGGTGCCGGCCACGGCCAGCGTGTCGCGTCCGGGCAGCACCTGCTCGCTGAGCCACTGGGCACCGGAAATGTAGCGCTGGCCGGCGTCGAGTACCGCCTCCACCGCCGGGTTGCCACGCGAAAGCGCGTTGCCCACCACCACCTGGTCCGTGCCGTCGGGTACGCTGTCGGCGCGATACCCCTGGTCCAGCCGTATGCCCAGTTGTTCCAGCTGGGTGGACATCGGCGGATAGATCGCCTGGTCACTGCCGCTGACAGCATGGCCCAGCTCGCGTGCCAGCGCCGCTACGCCGCCCATGAAGGTGCCGGCGACTCCGAGGATATGTACGTTGCTCATGGCCTTCATTGTCACCGATCATTCCGCTTCGAAGGCACTGCCGGACCAACGGGTGAGATAAGTCCTACACGTGAAATAGGGAAAACCTTCGTGCATGTAAGGAAAATCCCGATATCAGTTATATATGAATACGGACAGAATCCGACCTGCCAGCCGCAGTTCCCTACCGGTCCTACTCCCCAAGAGGCCATCCCCATGGGAGCTCACGCTGCGGAGCCCTGAGCAAGCTCGATCGCTGGCACTTACACGAAAACGAAGAGGCCTGGTCCACGGACCAGGCCTCTTTCGTCTGGACGCCCTCTGCCATCAATGCAGGGCGGCGGTGATGCGACCTTCCACTTCATCCAGCCCGCCGACACCGTCAACACGAGCCAGGGTGCCACGGCCGGCGTAGAAATCGACCACCGGGGCAGTCTGGTCGTTGTAGACCTGCAGCCGCTGGCGCACGGATTCGGGATTGTCATCGGCGCGGCCCTGCTCGGCAGCACGCCCGGCAATGCGTTCCACCAGCAGATCGGTCGGCACGTCCAGCTGCACCACGGCGTCGAGCGGCTGCCCGATTTCGGCCAGTACGCCGTCCAGCGCCTCGGCCTGGGCGAGATTGCGCGGGTAGCCATCCAGGATGAAACCCTTGCCCACGTCATCCTGCTTCAGGCGCGAGCGCAGCATGCCCAGCAGGATCTCATCGGACACCAGGTTGCCGGCATCCATCACCGCCTTGGCCTGCCTGCCCAGCTCCGAACCGGCAGC
>JAFAFF010000054.1 GCA_023423605.1 Pseudomonadota bacterium | reverse complement strand
CGTCATCCTGGATGTCGATCTGGGTGCCGGTTTCCTTGGTGATGGCCTGGATGGTGGAACCACCCTTGCCGATCACTTCGCGGATCTTGTCCGGGTGGATCTTGATGGTCAGCAGGCGCGGCGCGTAATCGGACAGCTCCGAACGCGGCTCGGTCAGGCCCTTGGACATTTCGCCCAGGATATGCAGACGGCCGGCCTTGGCCTGCTGCAGTGCCTGCTTCATGATTTCTTCGGTGATGCCTTCGATCTTGATGTCCATCTGCAGGGCAGAGACACCTTCGGCGGTACCGGCAACCTTGAAGTCCATGTCGCCCAGGTGATCTTCGTCACCCAGGATGTCGGACAGAACGACGAAGCGCTCGCCTTCCTTGACCAGGCCCATGGCGATACCGGCCACCGGCGCCTTCACCGGCACACCGGCGTCCATCAGGGCCAGCGACGAACCGCACACCGAGGCCATCGACGAGGAGCCATTGGATTCGGTGATTTCCGACACGACACGGATGGTGTACGGGAACTCTTCCACGGTCGGCATCACGGCCAGCACGCCGCGCTTGGCCAGGCGACCGTGACCGATTTCGCGACGCTTCGGGCCCATCATGCGGCCGCACTCACCCACCGAGTAGGGGGGGAAGTTGTAGTGGAACAGGAAGTTTTCCTTGTACTCACCCGACACGGCATCGATGACCTGGCCATCGCGCGCGGTGCCCAGGGTGATCGCCACGATCGCCTGGGTCTCGCCACGGGTGAACAGCGCCGAGCCATGCACGCGCGGCAGGATCTTGGTGCCCACGGTGATCGGACGCACGGTGTCCAGCGCACGGCCGTCGATGCGGACCTTGGTGTCCAGTACGGCGTTGCGCATGGTGCTGTATTCCAGCTCGCCGAACTCCTTCGACAGCTCGGCCGGGTTCCAGCCTTCGGCGGCGACACGGCCGGCCAGGGCTTCGACCACGTCCTTCTTGATGGCAGCGATGGCATCGCGGCGCTGCAGCTTGTCACGCACCTGGAAGGCTTCGCCCAGACGCGGGCCCACGGCTTCCTTCAGCGCGCTGATCAGCGCTTCGTTCTTGGCCGGAGCCGTCCAGGTCGACGGCTGGGTACCGGCTTCGGTGACCAGTTCGTTGATGACCTGGATGACCTTCTGCAGTTCGCGGTGACCGAACGTCACGGCGCCCAACATCACTTCCTCGGACAGCAGCGCGGCTTCGGATTCCACCATCAGCACGGCATTGGAGGTACCGGCAACCACCAGCTCCAGCTGCGAGTCCTTCAGCTCGGTCACGGTCGGGTTGAGGATGTACTCACCGTTGCGGTAACCGACCTTGGCGGCACCGATCGGACCCTTGAACGGGGTACCGGCCAGGGCCAGCGCGGCCGAGGCACCGATCAGCGCCGGGATGTCACCGTCGATGTCCGGGTTCAGCGACATCACCGTGGCGATGATCTGCACTTCGTTCTTGTAGTCTTCCGGGAACAGCGGACGGATCGGACGGTCGATCAGGCGCGAGATCAGGGTTTCCTTCTCGGTGGCGCGGCCTTCGCGCTTGAAGAAGCCACCCGGGATGCGGCCACCGGCGTAGAACTTCTCCTGATAATCGACGGTCAGCGGGAAGAAGTCCTGGCCCTCACGCGCGCTGCGGGCGGCGACGGCGGAGACCAGCAGCACGGTGTCGTCGAACTTGACGATGACGGCACCGCCAGCCTGGCGGGCGATTTCGCCGGTCTCAAGCGTGACGGTGTGTTTGCCGTACTGGAAGGTTTTGGTGATTTTTGCCACGGAGGGTGTCCTTGGGATGCTGTCTGCGAATGGACCGTCGGCGACCCTTGCCGCCTGCGGGTGGCCGGTCGTTCCGGCCCGAATAGGTAGTGCGGTGCTACAAAACAAAACCGCGGCGCATCACTGCGCCGCGGGGGATTCGTTGCTCAGCGACGCAGGCCGAGCTTTTCGATCAGGCCCTTGTAACGCTCGACGTCCTTCTTCTTCAGGTAGTCGAGCAGGCTGCGACGGCGGTTGACCATCTGCAGCAGGCCACGACGGCTGTGGTGGTCCTTCTTGTGGGTCTTGAAGTGGCCGGTCAGCAGTTCGATGCGGGCGGTCAGCAGGGCGACCTGGACTTCCGGGGAACCGGTGTCGGCGGCGCTGCGCTTGTTGTCTTCAATAACCTTCTGGGTGTCGATCGACATGTCTTTTCTCTTGAGATGCGGGGCCGGCAGGAACGTTCAGGACGCACCGCCTGGCTCGCCGTAGGCTGATATGGGCCTGCAGGACGCAGGCCGCCCCGGAAAGGGCCGCAAAATTGTAACGGCAGCGCCCTTCCGGAACAAGGACCAGGGCTGAACCGCCCCGGTGGATGTCACAGATTGAAACGCCGCTGGGAGGCCAGCAGGCCAGTGTCGTCGACCTGGCCGAGGCCACGCGCGCCACCCTCGCTGTCGAACACGGCCACCAGGCCGGCCGGCCAGGACGGATCGCGCAGGCGCTGGCCCATGCAGAAGCGCTCGGCCTGCCGTGCATCCAGCTGAACGTGCGGGTAGCCCGCCAGACCGGCCGCCAGCGGCAGCAGCAGGGCATCCATGCCGGCTTCATCTCCGGCCTCGGCCATGGCGCGCAGGGTATCCAGCGTCACCATGGCCGGCTCGGAAAAGGGCTCCACCCATAGCCGGCGCAGGGCGCTGATATGGGCTCCGCACCCCAGCGCCTGGCCCAGGTCGCGGGCAATGCTGCGGATATAGGTGCCGGAACCACAGGTCACGCGCAGCCGCAGCCGGTCCGGCGCCTGCTCCAGTACGTCGATGGCCTGCACGTGGACATCGCGTTCGGGCGCCTCGATGGCATCGCCGCGGCGCGCCTTCACATACAACGGCTCACCGCCCTGCTTCAGTGCCGAATAGATCGGGGCGCGCTGGCGGATGCGCCCGGTCAACGGCACGAGCGCGGCCTGCAGGGTGGCCGCATCGATAGCCGGCACTGGTCGCTCGACCAGCACCTGCCCTTCGGCATCGTCGGTATCGGTGGTGCGGCCGAGCACGATCTCCGCGTCATAGGCCTTGGCCGATCCCAGCAGCAGGCCGGCGATCTTGGTCGCCTCGCCGAAGCACAGCGGCAGCAGGCCGGTAGCCAGCGGATCCAGGCTGCCGGTATGGCCACCCTTTTCGGCACGGAACAGGCGCCGGGCAACCTGCAGGGCGGCGTTGGAGCTCATCCCGGTGGGCTTGTCCAGCAGCAGGATGCCGTCCAGGCGACGGAATTGGATTCGGGTCATGGGATTCACACGACGTCGGCCACGCCGACGATAACAGCCACGCGATGACGGGCGGCGCCCGCCCGGTCGGGTCTGGAGGATCGGCAGCCGGGCAGCGCCCGGCGCCAGGTCATTCGTCGGTGGGGGCCGGCGGCAGATCGCGCAGCAGCTTGTCGATGTGTTCGCCGCGGTCCACCGAATCGTCGTAATGGAAATGCAGTTCCGGGACGTGGCGCAGCTTCATCGCCCGTGCCAGCTCCATGCGCAGGTTCCACGCCAGTTCCTTCAGGCCCTTCACGGCTTCTTCCGAACGTTCCGGCATCAGGGCGGTGACGAACACCTTGGCGTGCGCCATGTCGCGGGTGACTTCCACGTCGGACACGCTCACCGAGGGCAACCCATGCTCGCGCACGGCATTGTGCACCAGGGTGCCAAGCTCGCGGCGCAACTGGGCGGAGACACGGTCGGTTCGATGGAAGGTCTTGGGCACGAGAGGCTCTTGGTTCAATTGTCGCCCGACCAACGGTCGGGCGCTACATATACACGGTAGGGCCCGACCGTTGGTCGGGCCACATCACATTACAGCGTGCGCGGCACTTCGATGCGTTCGAAGCACTCGATCTGGTCGCCCGGCTTGACGTCGTTGTAGGCCTTCACGCCGATACCGCATTCGGTACCGTTGCGGACTTCCTCGACGTTCTCCTTGAAGCGACGCAGCGACTCCAGCTCGCCTTCGAACACCACGACGCTGTCGCGGAGCACGCGGATCGGCTTGCTGCGCTTGACCACGCCTTCCACGATCATGCAGCCGGCGACGGCACCGAACTTCGAGCTGCGGAAGACGTCGCGGACCTCGGCGATGCCGATGATCTCTTCGCGGATCTCCACGCCCAGCAGGCCGGAAGCCACCTGTTTCACCTGATCGATCACGTCATAGATGATCGAGAAGTAACGCAGGTCCACGCCGTTGGATTCGATGATGCGACGGGCCGACGCATCCGCACGCACATTGAAGCCGATCACGGTGGCCTTCGAAGCGACCGCCGAGTTGGCGTCCGATTCGGTGATGCCGCCCACGCCGGAATGGATCACGTTGATGCGGATATCATCGTTGGACAGCCCGACCAGTGCCTGGCTCAGTGCCTGCACCGAACCCTGCACGTCGGCCTTTATGACCAGGTTGAGCACCTGCTGGCCCTCGCCCTTGCCGAGCTGCGCCATGATGTCTTCCATGCGGCTGCCGGCGGACTGCACCAGGCGCGATTCGCGGCGCTTGGTTTCGCGCTGCTGCGCCACTTCCTTGGCCAGGCGCTCGTCGTCGACGACCACGAAATCATCGCCTGCATCCGGCACGCCGGACAGGCCCAGGACCTGCACCGGGATGGACGGGCCGGCGAACTCCGGCTGCTTGCCGGTTTCGTCGAACAGCGCACGCACACGGCCGTACTGGATGCCGCACACCAGGTAATCGCCCTTCTTCAGGCTGCCCTGCTGCACCAGCACCGTGGCCACCGGGCCACGGCCCTTGTCCAGCGAGGATTCGATGACCACGCCGCTGGCGCGGCCTTCGGCCACGGCCTTCAGTTCCAGCAGTTCGGCCTGGATGGAAATGGCGTCCAGCAGGTCATCGATGCCGAGCCCGGCCTTGGCCGAGATCTCCACCATCTGGATGTCGCCACCGAAGTCTTCGGACACGACCTGCTCGGCGAGCAGTTCGTTCTTCACGCGCATCGGGTCGGCGCCGGACTTGTCGATCTTGTTGATCGCCACGATCAGCGGCACGTTCGCCGAGCGGGCGTGCTGGATCGCTTCCTTGGTCTGCGGCATGACGCCATCGTCGGCGGCCACCACCAGCACCACGATGTCGGTCAGCTTGGCGCCGCGGGCACGCATCGAGGTGAATGCGGCGTGGCCCGGGGTATCCAGGAAGCTGATCACGCCCTTCGGCGTTTCAACATGGTACGCACCGATATGCTGGGTGATGCCACCCGCTTCACCGGTGGCGACCTTGGTGCGGCGGATGTAATCCAGCAGCGAGGTCTTGCCGTGGTCGACGTGGCCCATGATGGTGACCACCGGCGGACGCTGCACGGCTTCGCCCTGCTCGTCGCCGGTGGCGGCCAGCAGCGCGTCCTCGACGTCGTCGCTGTCGGCGCGTACGACCTTGTGGCCCAGTTCTTCGGTGACCAGCGCGGCGGTGTCGTGGTCGATGGTCTGGGTGATGGTGGCCATCACGCCCATCTTGAACAGCGCCTTCACCACCTCGCCGCCCTTCAGCGCAAGCTTCTGCGCCAGGTCGGCCACGGTGATGGTTTCACCGATCGCCACTTCACGCACGACCGGTGCGGTGGGACGCTCGAACGCGTGCGGGCCGGCGTTGCCGCCACCGCGACCATCGCGACGGGCCGGGGCCGAACGGCTGCCCGGACGTCCGCGGTTGTTGCCGTTGCTGTTGCCGCGACGAGCACGATCGGCCGCCGACAGGTGCATCTGGCCGGAGAAGCGGTCGCCCGCGCCACGCTCGTTGCGCGGCGCGCCACGGCTGTTGCGGTCGTCGCTGCGTGGCGGTGCGCCACGCGGGGCAGCCGGGGCTGCCGCCACACGCGGCGGGCGCGGCGCGGTTTCATCGATAGGCGCACGCACCTTGGGCTGGCTGGCAGCCAGTGCCTCGGCCGCCTTGGCGGCGGCCGCAGCTTCCTCGGCCGCCTTCTTCTCGGCTTCCGCGCGCTCCTTTGCGGCGATTTCCTCTTCGCGCTTGCGCACGATGGCTTCATCGCGCAGGCGGTCCTTCTCCGCCAACGCCGCCTGCTCTTCAAGATTGCGCTGGCGGGATTCCTCCAGCTTGCGCAGGATGTCGGCGCGCTCCTCATCCGGGGTCATGCGCGCAGCCGCCTTGTCGTAGGTGCGCTTCTGGCGCACTTCCACGTTCACGGTGGTCCTGCTGCGACCCGCGTTCACCGTCACTTCCTGGTGCTTGCGGCGGTTCAGGGTGATCTTCTTGGAAGCCGCTTCGGCTTCCTCGGCGGGCTG
>JAFAFF010000048.1 GCA_023423605.1 Pseudomonadota bacterium | reverse complement strand
GGGCTTCGGTGCCATCGTGCTGTCGTGCTTCCTGGTGGCGCTGTCCGGCATCGATCTGCGCACCCAGTTGTTGCCGGACCAGCTCACCCTGCCCCTGATGTGGCTGGGGCTGATCGGCGCGGTGGACAACCTGTACATGCCGGCCAAGCCTGCCCTGCTGGGCGCGCTGGTCGGGTATCTGTCGCTCTGGTCGGTGTGGTGGCTGTTCAAGCAGCTCACCGGCAAGGAAGGCATGGGCCACGGCGATTTCAAGCTGCTGGCCGCGCTGGGCGCATGGTGCGGGCTGAAGGGCGTGCTGCCGATCATCCTGCTGTCGTCGGTGGTGGGCGCCATCGTCGGCTCCATCTGGCTGTACAGCCGTGGCCGTGACCGCGCCACGCCCATTCCATTCGGTCCGTACCTGGCCATCGCCGGCTGGCTGGTCTTCATGTGGGGCGAGCCGATGATCAATGCTTACCTGAGCTACGCGAACCTGCGATGAGCCGGTTCGTGGTCGGCCTGACCGGCGGCATCGCCTCGGGCAAGAGCGAAGTCACCCGTCGTTTCGAGGCGCTGGGTGTCACCGTGGCCGATGCCGACCTTGCCGCGCGTGCGGTGGTGGCACCGGGCAGCCCGGCGCTGGCGATGATCGCCGAGCGTTTCGGTGCCGCCATGCTGCTGCAGGACGGCACCTTGGACCGCGCACGGCTGCGCGCACATGTCTTCGCGCAGGTAGCCGAACGCCAGGCCCTGGAGGCCATCACGCATCCGGCCATCCGCGACGTGCTGCGCGCGCAGTGCGAACAGGCTGACGGGCCGTATGCCATGGCGGCGATTCCGCTGCTCACTGAGGCGGGTGGCCGCGTTGCGTACCCTTGGCTGGACCGTGTACTGGTGGTGGACGCGCCGGAAGCGGTGCAGCTGGCGCGGCTGATGCAGCGCGATGACATCGACGCAACGTTGGCCGGTCAGATGATCGCTGCGCAGGCAGGCCGCGAACAGCGCCTGGCGCTGGCCGATGACGTGGTGCTCAACGATGCGCATCCGGATGCATTGCAGGCGCAGGTGGAGCGCCTGCATGCGATGTACATCGGGTTGGCGCAGGCGGCGTTGTAGAGCCGGGCTCTGCCCGGCTGCGCACAAAGCACGAAGCTCGAAGCCGGGCAGAGCCCGGCTCTACCTGATCAGAAAGACCCCGGATCAGTTGTAGTTCAACGTGTACTGCACGTTGGTGGTGACCGCACCGGCACCAGCGTCTGCGCCGTCGGCGTAGTACTCACCGGAGAACTCGATTTCCGCGCCACCTGCATCCAGGTCTACGCGCTTGGATGTCCAGGGCGTGCTGATGTCGATCAGCTTGTCGTCTGCATCACGAAGCGCAACGGCGACGTTGTCCGCACCACTCGCGGCAAGATTTCGCAGCCGACCACTGGCGGTAAGCTGGGCATTGCGGCTGGGATTGAGTTCAAGCGCCACGCTTCCGCTGTTGCACTGTGCGCCCGCACCGCCGACGTGCAGGGTGATCGGCGTCCTGCCCGCGCTGGTGCCGGCGGTAAGGCTGGTGGTGGACACCCTGGGCAGGACGACGGTGGCATCCGGGCCGGCAGTGCCGTTGAACGACACATCACAGGTGACGGAGGTGACATGGCCATTGAAGGTGATGGTGCCGGACTGCGCATGGACGGCAGGAGCCGCCACACAGGCAAGGACGGCCGGGACAAACAGGGCAGCAATTTTCATCGGGGAGTTCCAGGCAGGCAGGTAAGCAGAACGAAGGCTCGATTGCGCCTGACTGCGACGCTAACGGCTTCTCGAATGCCCGCCACGATAGGTATCCACCCCACGCTTTTTGATAGGACGCGCCCTAAAAGCAAAAAAGGGGGACGGAGGTGGTTAATTGCAATTAACCACCTCCGTCCCCCTTTTCTGAGGCGGGAACGCTACGGCCCCGGCGCAAAGGTCAGCGTGGCGATGACACCACGTTCGGCGCCGGGACGTACGCTCACCTGCCAGCCGTACAGGTCGCACAGCCGGCTGACGATCGACAGGCCGATGCCGCCGCCCTGCGAATGGCCGGCGTGGGTGCCTCGATAGCCGCGCTGGAACAGCTTGGCGGCATCCTCTTCACTCAGGCCCGGCCCGCTGTCGGCCACCGATACCGCGTTGTTGCCGACCACCACCCGTACTTCGCCTTCCTGCGAATACTTCACCGCATTGCCGATCAGGTTGCCGAGGGCAACCGACAACGCGGATTCCGGGGCATCCACGACAAGATCGCGCTCGCCCTCCAGTACCAGGGTGATGGGCTTTCCGCCCAACTGCGCGCGATGGGAATCCAGCAACTGTTCGGCCACCCGCGCCACGTTGCTGGTGCCCTGGCCACGTTCATTGCGCGACAGCAGCAACAGCGCGCCGATGAGATCACTGCACTGCTGTTCGGCGCGCTGGATGCGCTGCAGGCGCTGCAGCACTTTCTCATCCAGCCCCGGGCGCGTGAGCAGCAGCTCGGTAGCGCCCCGGATCACCGCCAGCGGCGTGCGCAGCTCGTGGCTGACGTCGGCGTTGAATTCGCGGTCGCGCTGCACCACTTCGGTCAGCCGCGATGAATAATCATCCAGCGCCTGCGCCAGCTGTCCCACTTCATCGTCCGGGAAACGCGGTGCCAGCGGCTCCGGCTCGCTGGTTCCACCGCGGTAGGCACGCAGGCGTTTTGCCAGGTCCGATACCGGTTTCATCACCTTCGATGCCGACCACCAGCCCAGCACCAGCGACAGCAGGCTGAATACCAGCACCGAAAGCAGCAGCGCCCGCTTGAGCTGGGTTTCGCCGCGGATGCTTTCGGTCATGTCGTAGGCGAGGAAGAACCACGCATCCGGCGTCTTGCGCACCGCCAGCTTGTACGAATACGGCTGGCCCCGGTCGTCGGTACCGCTGACGCCATGGATGCCGTCATCGAATTCGTACCAGTCCGGCTCTTCCCGGCGCAACGCGTCGAATCGATCCGGCTTCACCAGGCGCGCGAACATCTGCTGCACCGGCAGATCCGGATTGCGGCTCGGGTCCACCGCATATCGATGCGCGAACTCGTTGATGTTGCGGTTCATCAGGTCCTCGACCAGCTGGTTCTCCACCCGCAGGCGGGCCCAGTTGGTCGCGAACGCGAACAGCGTGGTCAGGCAGAAGCCCAACAGCACGAACGATACGATGATGCGGCTGCGCAGCCGCCGGCGGTACGGTCCCCGCCCACGTCGCGCCCGGCTTGCGACAGCTTCAGGCATCCGGTGCGGCGATCCGGTAACCAATGCCATGGCGGGTCTGGATCATCGGCACCTCGAACGGCTTGTCCACCACCGCCCGCAGGCCATGGATATGCACGCGCAGCGAATCCGAATCCGGCAGTTCCTCGCCCCACACGCGGGTTTCCAGTTCCTGGCGGGTCACTACCGCCGGCGACGCTTCCATCAGCGACTGCAGGATTTTCAACGCGGTCGGGTTGAGCTGCAGCAGCTTGCCCTGCCGGCGCACTTCCAGCGTATCCAGGTTGTATTCCAGATCGCCGGTTTCCAGCACGCGGGTCTGCACGCCCTTGCCACGGCGCGACAGCGCATTCAGGCGCACCTCCACTTCCTGCAGCGCGAACGGCTTGATCAGGTAATCATCGGCACCGGAATCGAAGCCGGCCAGCTTGTTGTCCAGCGAATCGCGGGCAGTGAGCATCAGCACCGGGGTCTGTTTGCGCGCTTCGTTGCGCAGCTTGCGGCACACTTCGATGCCATCCATGCCGGGCAGGTTGAGATCCAGCACGATGGCGTCGAACTCATGCACCACGGCCAGGTGCAGGCCGGTGACACCATCGGCGGCGAAGTCCACGGTGTGTCCGCGGTCCTCAAGATAATCGCCGAGGTTGGCCGCAATATCACTGTTGTCTTCGATGACGAGAATTCGCACTGGGACCTCTGCTTCAATAAGGGGCGCCGGGAAGGGTGTGGCCGCAACCGATGCACGGTTGCCGGCCACCATCGCCAGCGGCTGCCAACGATACCTCCCCCAGCATTAACATTTCACACGAACCCCTGCGCAGGGGGCGTCAACGCCGTCCAGGGTGTTACGGATTACCCGTATAAGGGTTGACCCGGTTGTAGTTGCGCAGCGCATCCTTCGCGTTTTCAGTAGCCTCGCGGCGCTGGGCGACCGTCATGCACACCTGCTGCGGCCGGTTGCTGCCCGTGGTGCGCTCGCGGCGGCACACCATGCGGCTGTCTGCATGGGCCTGGCTCAGGATGTTGTTGATGAGTTCCTGGTCGTTGTAGATATCGTTGCGGGCCTGCGGATTGACCTGCTCCACCTGCTCATGGTCGCCCAGCCTGTTGCGGATACGGCTCAGCGCCGCCTGCACCTTGCTTTTGTCTTCCAGGCTGATTTCGCTGTAATGCTCGCTGTGCAGCGCGCCTTCAACACGCGTGAGCTGTTCATCGACGGATTCCTTCACATCCAGCTGGACCAGCGGGGAATCCTTGGCGGGCTTGGCATCGATCTTGGCATGCGCCGTCGAGGCCAGCCCCAGGGCGAGCGTGAG
Source organism: Pseudomonadota bacterium (assembly GCA_023423605.1). Classification (GTDB taxonomy): domain Bacteria; phylum Pseudomonadota; class Gammaproteobacteria; order Xanthomonadales; family Xanthomonadaceae; genus Stenotrophomonas. The sequence goes on along the minus strand of JAFAFF010000048.1, from coordinate 616 downwards.
TGCTGCGATACGTAGTACGTGCATCCGATATTTCCTCCATGAACGAAGCCCAACTGTACGAGCCCTTCCCGCGCCGGATCAAGGGACCAATGGCCTACCTGCGCGGCAGGTATAAAAAGGCCCAGACGTCGCCGCCTGGGCCTGAAAGTTCATATCCCGATTACCGTCCCTGCGGGTGAGGCAGAGCTGCGGTCGGGCAACGGTACGACAGGCACGATTAAAGCCTCGTTAAAGCGTCATTTCACGCAAAATACACCATGAATATCAATGACATGGAAGGATCGCATCAGCGACTGACGATCTTTTCCACGTGCGCGATGATCCGTCCGGCAATGTCCACCTTGCAGGCGCCCTCCACGCCCTCAAGGCCCGGGGTGGAGTTCACTTCCAGCACCAGCGGCCCACGCGCGGAGCGGATGAGGTCCACCCCGGCCACGCTCAGCCCCAGCGCCTTGGCCGAGCGCACCGCTACCTGTTGTTCGGCGCGGCTGATCCTGATCGGCGCAGCGGTGCCGCCGGCATGCAGGTTGGAGCGGAAATCGCCTTCGGCGGCCTGGCGCTGCATCGATGCCACCACCTGGTCGCCCACCACCAGGCAACGCAGATCCGCGCCCTG
>JAFAFF010000034.1 GCA_023423605.1 Pseudomonadota bacterium | reverse complement strand
CGCCTATAATCGCCCGATTCCAGTTACATCCAGGACCCGGGCGATGCTCAACGACATCAAGAACAACGCGCAGACGCGCATGGCCAAGAGCATCGACGCTCTGAAGCACACCCTCACCTCGATCCGTACCGGCCGTGCCACTCCGGCCCTGCTTGACCGCGTCACCGTCAATGCCTACGGCAACGCCAGCACGCCGCTGAACCAGGTGGCGTCCATCTCCAATGCCGACGCCCACTCGCTGCTGGTCACGCCCTTCGACAAGAGCATGATCAAGGAGATCGAGAAGGGCCTGTACAACCACGAGTTCACCCCGAACACCCTGGGCGCGGCGATCCGCATCAACATGCCGCCGCCGACCGAAGAGCGCCGCAAGGAGCTGGCCAGGCAGGTGCAGAAGGAAGGCGAAGGCGCCAAGATCGCCATCCGCAACATCCGCCAGGATGCGAACAAGGAAGTGGCCAGACTGGTCAAGGACAAGGCGATCAGCGAAGACGAGAAGAAGCGCGGCGAAGATGACATCCAGAAGCTGACCGACAGCAACATCAAGGATGTCGACAAGGTCGTCGCGGAAAAGGAAAAGGAACTGTTGTCGGTCTGAAGTCGATGCCTTCAGTCCCGCCTCCGTTGCCGGCCGCCCTGCCCCGCCACGTTGCCATCATCATGGATGGCAACGGGCGCTGGGCACAGCAGCGCCGCCGGCCCCGCATGATCGGCCACCGTGCCGGTGCGCGTGCGGTCAACCGCACCATCGACCGCTGCCTGGAACTGGGCATCGCGGCGCTGACCCTGTTCGCGTTTTCCAGCGAGAACTGGGGCCGCCCGGAAGATGAAGTACAGGCGCTGATGAAGCTGTTCCTGAACGCGCTGGACCGCGAAGTCGATGAACTGCATCGGCGTGGCGTGCGCGTGCGTTTCATCGGCGAACGCGAACGCTTCGGTGCATCGCTGGTCAGCCGCATGCAGCTCGCCGAACAGCGCACCGCCGACAATTCCGTGATGACCCTGTGCATCGCCGCCAGCTACGGCGGCCGCCAGGACATCGCCCGTGCGGCGCGCATGCTGGCCCGCGAAGTGGCCGCCGGGCGCCTGCTGCCCGAACAGATCGACGAAGCGCTGCTGGGCAGCCACATGGCACTGGCCGACCTGCCGCCGCCGGACCTGTTCATCCGTACCGGCGGCGATACGCGGGTGAGCAATTTCCTGCTCTGGCAGCTGGCCTATACCGAACTCTGGTTCACCGACGTGTTGTGGCCGGATTTCGATGCCACCCAGTTGCAGCACGCGCTGGATACCTACGCCCGGCGCGAGCGGCGCTTCGGCCTGACCAGCGCCCAGATCGCCGCACTGGCTACCGAGACATCCAGCCCATGACCAAGATCCGAGTCCTCGCCGCGCTGATCATGGCACCGGCCGCCATCATCGCGATCCTGCTGCTGCCCAGCCAGTGGCTGGCCGCGGCCGCCGCCGCCGTGATGCTGATCGGCCTGTGGGAGTGGCTGAAGCTGGCCGGCGTGGAAGATACCCTGGCCCGCACCACCCTGCTGCTGCTCAACCTGCTGCTGATGGTGCTGGTGGTCTGGGACCGTGATGCCTCGCTGTTCCTGTTCCGGGTGATGGCGCTGGCCGGTGTCGCCTGGTGGATCCTGGCGCTGCTGTGGCTGCGTTTCTTCAACTTCGGCGCCGCGCAGGACAGCCCCGCGCGCGTATTCAAGCTGCTGGCCGGCACCCTGGCGGTGTTGCCGGCCTGGGCATCGCTGGTGCTCATCCACGCGTCCAGCGACCAGGGCCACCTGTGGCTGCTGACCGCGCTGGCCGTGGTCTGGGCTGCCGATTCCGGCGCCTATTTCGCCGGCCGCGCCTTCGGCAGGCACAAGCTGGCGCCGCGGGTCAGCCCCAACAAGACCTGGGAAGGCCTGTTCGGCGGCCTGCTGGCGGGCGTGCTGGTGGCCGTGGCCTTCGGCCTCGGTTTCGGGGTACCCGCGTGGCAGCTGGTGAGCATGGAACAGCTGCCGTGGCTGCTGCTGGTCACCGTGGTGTCGGTGTTCGCCTCGGTGCTGGGCGACCTTTATGAAAGCCTGCTCAAGCGGCATGCCGGCGCCAAGGATTCAGGCCACATCATTCCCGGCCACGGCGGCGTGCTGGACCGGGTGGACGGCGTCCTCGCCGCACTGCCGGTATTCGCCATCGGCAAGGAAATCTTCGGGCTCTGACCATGCAAGCTGCTCCTGCCCTGCGCCGGGTCGCCGTCTTCGGCGCCACCGGCTCCATCGGCGCATCGGCGCTGGATGTCATCGCCCGCCACCCGCAGCGCTTCACGCCCACCGTGCTGGCCGCGGGAACGCAGGTGGACGCGCTGCTGGCGCTGTGCCGGCAGCACCGTCCGCTGCATGCGGTGATCGCCGATGAAAACCTGTACCCGCGCCTGCGCGACGGCCTGCGCGATGCCGGCCTGGCCACCACCGCCCACGCCGGCAGCGCCGCGCTGGATACGCTGGCGGCCAGCGATGCCTGCGATACGGTGATCGCCGCGATCGTCGGCGCTGCCGGACTGTCCTCCACCCTGGCCGCTGCGGCGGCAGGCAAGCGCCTGCTGCTGGCGAACAAGGAATCGCTGGTGCTGGCCGGCGAACTGCTGACCCGCACCGCACACCGCTGCGGCGCTGAAATCATTCCGATCGACAGCGAACACAGCGCCATCTTCCAGTGCCTGCGTTCGCGCGATGCCAGCCGGGACAACGCCGGCGTGCGCCGTATCCTGCTGACCGCCTCGGGCGGACCGTTCCGCGGCCGTTCGCGCGCCGACCTGCAGTCGGTCACCCCCGCGCAGGCGGTGGCTCACCCGAAGTGGTCGATGGGACCGAAGATCTCGGTCGATTCGGCAACGCTGATGAACAAGGGCCTTGAAGTCATCGAGGCCCACCATCTGTTCGCGATCCCGGCCGAGCGCATCGAGGTGCTGGTGC
>JAFAFF010000280.1 GCA_023423605.1 Pseudomonadota bacterium | reverse complement strand
TGTTGTCGCGCGGGAAGTGCGTTCTATACTCGGCCCATCACGCAGTCGCTCAGCCGTGGTCCACCGACTACCAGCCAGGGGTAACGAAGAGTGCGGAATCATGATCTTGAGTTCCTGAAACGCTTTTCCATGGTGATCGGCCTGTTGGCGGTGATCACCCTCGGGTTGATCCTGCTGGCAGCGTGGCTGCATACGCGTATTCCGGCCGAGGTGTCGCCCACCGCGGCCAAGCGCACCGAGCAGCGCATCGCGCCGGCCGGGGCGGTCTATGCCGGAAGCACCGGCGCGGCCGCGCAGGCGGCGGCACAGGCCGCCGCACTGGCCAAGGCGGCATCGCAGGTGGCCTATGGCGGCACCACCGATGGCAAGGTGATCTACGACAACCTCTGTACCGCCTGCCATACCACCGGTGTCGGCCTGGCGCCGACCCTGGACCACTCGCACTGGGATGCACGCATCGCGCAGGGCAAGGAAACACTCTACAAGCACGCCATCGAGGGCTATACCGGCCCGGATGGCGGGATCATGCCCCCGAAGGGCGGCAACCCGGCCCTGACTGAAGAACAGATCCACGCCACGGTCGACTGGATGATCGGCAACCTGGAGTAGCGCTGCCCGGCCTCCGCGTCACCCTGCCACGCACTGCCGCTTTGCCGGAACAGTCCTGACGCGGGCGACGTATTCGGCTTTACATGTATCGGCGTTAGTCTGTGCACCACCTTCGTGGAGCTGTTGTCGATGCGTCGTTGCCTGCTTGCCCTTGCCATCGCCCTGTCCGTTCCTGCTGCTTTCGCCCAGCCCCAGCCCCAGCCGGCACCTGCGGTGCAGGCCATGCCAGGTCAGCTGGCCACGCCGGGCGAAACCGCCAGCATCACCCTGGCCCGCGCGCCCACCGACTGGCGTTCACTGGATGGCCAGTACGTGCGCATCGCTGCGCCGCTCACGTTGGCCGGTACCGACGGGCTGGAAGTCAGGGGGCAGCTCACCGTGGCCTTCGATGGACGCCTGTGGCAGCCCAGCGAAGTAGCCGTGCCCGGTACCGCCGGCCATGCCCAGGTGGTGGCCGACAACCAGCGCCGCCGCCTGTTGCTGGACGATGGCAGCGACGCGCGCGATCCGCAGCAGGTACCGTATCTGGCAGCCGCTGCCGTGCTGCGTACCGGCATGCAGCTGGGTGGCGTGGAAGGACGCGTACGCGTGGATGCGCAGGGCCGCCCAACGCTGCAGGTTGGCAAGCCGCTGGAGATTCCAGCCCTGCAACGCCCGCAGGTGCCGAAGGTGCCCGGCACCCTGAAGATCGCTGCCTTCAACCTTGAGAATTTCTTCAACGGCGACGGCCAGGGCGGAGGATTTCCCACCTTGCGTGGCGCCCGCACGCTGGAAGAACACCAGGCGCAGCTGAAGAAGCTGGTGGCGTCCATCACGCCGCTGGACGCGGATGTGGCGGCGCTCATGGAGCTGGAAAACGATGGCTATGGGCCGCAGTCGGCCATCGCCACGCTGGTCGATGCCCTCAACGCGACGCCGGGCAGCGCAGGCGACTGGCGCTTCGTGGATGCAGGCCAGGGGCCCGGCGACAATCCCATCCGGGTCGGTATCATCTATCGCTCAGGCCGGCTTACCCCGCTGGGCAGGCCGGCCACGCTGACCGGTGGCCCGTTCGTGGAACACAGCCGGGTGCCACTGGCGCAGACCTTCCAGGCGGCCAGCGGCGCACCGTTCGTCGTGGTCGCCAACCATTTCAAATCCAAGGGTTGCCGCGACGCGGCCGCCGGTGACGCCGACCGCGATGACGGACAGGGCTGCTGGAATGCCACCCGCGTGCGTTCCGCAGAGCAGCTGGATGCCTGGATGCAGCGCGACCCGACCGGCACCGGTGCACGCGATGCCGTGCTGCTTGGCGACTTCAACGCCTATGCGATGGAGGATCCCGTTCGCACCCTGCGTCGTGCCGGCTGGCAGGACGCGTTCGCCCTTGCCAGGGTCGAACGGCCTTACAGCTATGTCTACAACGGTTACAGCGGCCGGCTGGACCACGCGTTGCTCAATGCCGGCATGGCCAGCCGCCTGGCCGGCGCTGCCGAATGGCACAGCAACGCCGACGAAATGGATGCCAGCGGCTACCAGAAACGCAATGTCGAAGGGCCCTGGCGCAGTTCCGACCACGACCCGCTGCTGCTGGGTTTCGACCGCTGAATCCTAGTACGTGCTGAAACGCGCCCGGCATCCGTTGGTCACCCATACGCCGCCGTGGTCCACCCCCCAGTCCCGGCCATGCACGCAGGGGGAGCGGGAAAGCTGCCGTTGAAGGACAACGCGTCCCGGCGGGGCATGGCAGTGCCGCGGTTGGTGGTCATGACTCTCGCAGGTGAACGTGTTGTCCACAGAGCGATAGGGTCGGCCATGGATCGGACCATGGCGATCGACCGTAATGTGATGATCAACAGGAATGGGCGGCGCCACGTCACCATGGATGATGGTGTCGCTCGGGCCGACGGGCCGTGCGTGCCACGCTGGCACAGCAGGGACGGATCTGACAGCGGCCGGTGAATCCGCTTCGATCGTACTGGACGGGTCGACCCGGGTGGCGGGAATGGCGTCGCCGCGTACGCTGGAAGGGTCGACGTGCCTGGGTGCGGTGCTCTGTGCCGCGGCCGTGGTGTCCAGGCCAATGCACGCCGTTGCCAACAGGACGGGAAACAGGCCGGAATGTCTACTCATGGCACGTGATCCTTTCTGGAAAGAATCCTGACGCTAGCAAGTGGTATTGGCTCCTGTCCGATGGACGTCCCATCGCCGGTGAAGTCGAGGATGGTCAGCCGCTGCCGGTTGCGGGGCATCTGCAACCTGTGGTGACGGAAATGGCTGTCACGTAGCTTGAAACGGTCCCCGGGCGTCTGCATCGGCAGGTCGCACCGACGCAGCTCGTATAAAGGTCGCGTTCACTCAGTGGTGGAATGTCCAGCTGCTACCAGGCCATCACCGACGCGGGGTCAGCCGATGGCAATCAAGCCGATCGCCAGTACGGCCAACCCCAGCCCGATCCTGTTCCACAGGCTGGTGCGTTCGCCGAACACGCAGATGCCGACCACCGCGCCCAGTACCACCACACCGATGTTCATGCCGGCAAACACGGTGGCCGGGCTGTCCGACAGGTGCTGGTGGGCACGCACGTAGAACAGGATGTTGCCGAAATTCAGCAGGCCCAGCAGCGCACCGGCGGCCACGTTGCGCCAGGCCAGCCGCGTGTGGCCACGTGCGTGGCGGTATACCTGCACCACCAGCATCAGCACGAATGCCAGGCTGAAACAGACCAGCAGCGCCGCCATCGAAGGCGTGCCGGACAGCGCGACCTTCTTCAGCAGGATGTCCACCAGGGCGAAGCCCAGCCACACCGCCAACAGCCAGCGCCAGCTGCCGGGCGACTGCGCGTGGTCGCCGCTGCGCGCGGTGATCGCCACGATGGCCAGCAGGCCCGTGCCCAGCCCGGCCAGCCGCAGCGCGCCTGCCTGCTCGCCGAACAACAGGAATGCGGCCAGCAGCGAAAGCAGCAGTGAAAGCCGTTGCGCCACGTCGCTGCGCACGATGCCGGCCTGCGCCACCGCCCGTCCCAGCACCACGAACAGGCTGGGCAGGATCACCGCCAGTGCCAGCAGTGCGCCCCAGGGCGCGTGTCCGTGGGCCAGCGAATCCAGCGATGGACGCAGCAGCAGTGCGCTCAGGCTGGCGGCCACCAGATAATTCCAGGTCACCATCTGCGCGACATCCAGCGTGTGTCGGCGGGCGAGTTTCAGCAGCACCGATACCAGCACGCTGCATAGGACGGCGAACACAAGGAAGTGCATGGGCGACAGGCAAGGGACGGGAAGGGGACGCTATCATGTTGCCATGC
>JAFAFF010000234.1 GCA_023423605.1 Pseudomonadota bacterium | reverse complement strand
CCGACAATCCCGAACACGGCTTCCAGTTTCCCGGTGAGTTCGAACTCAGCGCCATGGGCGCGGCGGATTCCGGGCTGGAACACGAACTGCCCACCCTGCTGCAGGCCGCCGGCATCGCCGTGCAGCATGAACAGATCAGCTGGAAGCATTCGTCCAACGGCAAATATGTTTCGGTGCGCCTGGCCTTCACCGCGAAGGACCGTGCGCAGTACGACCTGGCCCACCAGTTGCTGCGCGAGCATCCGGAAGTGAAGTGGACGCTGTAACCGGCAACGGCCAGGCAGCAGAAGCCCCGGAACAGCGCCAGCCGCGCGTGGCCGTGGTGCGTGATCTGGGACGCCAGGCGTATGAGCCGGTGTGGCGCGCCATGCAGCGTTTCACCGACCAGCGTGATGACGATACTCCCGATGAGCTGTGGGTGGTCGAACACGATCCGGTGTTCACCCTGGGCCAGGCGGGCAAGCCGGAACACGTGCTGGCACCCGGCGATATTCCGGTGGTGCAGGTGGACCGCGGCGGCCAGGTGACCTATCACGGTCCGGGGCAGATCGTGGTGTATCCGCTGCTGCGCCTGCCGCGGCTGGGCATCGGCGTGCGCGATTACGTGTGCCGCATCGAGCAGGCCATCATCGACACGCTGGCCGAGTGGAACATCGGCGCCGAACGCAAGGACGGCGCGCCCGGCGTGTACGTGGCCGGTGCGAAGGTGGCCGCGCTCGGCATCCGCGTACGTCGTGGCTGTACGTTCCACGGCCTGGCCTTCAACGTGGCGATGGACCTGGAACCCTTCCATCGCATCAACCCCTGTGGTTACCAGGGGCTGCAGGTGACCGCGATGGTAGACTTGGGCGGTGCGTCCGGGATGGACGCCGTCAAGCCCGTGTTGCTGGAGCAGTTGGCCCGTCAGTTCGGGCTGCTGTTGCAGCCATCGCCGGAACCGCCTGCGGTGCTTGATTGCCTGTCCGCCTGATTTGAACCGATACCACGCGGCTGTGTTGCCGCCGGAAGCCCCATGACCCAACAGACCGCCCGCACCATTCCCCTGCAGATGCTGCAGGGCGAGCCCGCTCCCGCCGCCGCGCCGCTGCAGGCCGGTGTCAAACAGCTGGGTGGGGACAAGATCAACCGTTCGCCGGTACAGTTCGCCGATGCGCCGGTGCTGCGCAAACCCTCGTGGATCCGCGTGCGCATTCCTTCGGGCAACGCCGTGCAGCAGCTCAAGGCGAAGCTGCGCGAGAACCGCCTGGTGACGGTGTGCGAGGAAGCCAGCTGCCCGAACATCCACGAATGTTTCGGCCATGGCACGGCAACCTTCATGATCCTGGGCGAAGTCTGCACGCGCCGCTGTTCGTTCTGCGACGTGGCCCATGGCCGTCCGAAGCCGCCCGATGCCAATGAACCGGCCAGCCTGGGCCAGACCGTGGCCGACATGGGCCTGAAGTACGTGGTGGTGACCAGCGTTGACCGCGACGATCTGCGCGACGGTGGTGCCCAGCACTTCGTGGACTGCATCACCGCCATCCGCGAAAAGTCACCGGGCACCCGCATCGAAGTGCTGACTCCGGATTTCCGTGGCAAGGGCCGCATGGAGCGTGCGCTGGAGATCCTGGCGAAGAACCCGCCGGATGTGTTCAACCACAACATCGAAACCGTGCCGGACCTGTACCGCAACGTGCGTCCGGGTGCGGATTACCAGTGGTCGCTGACGCTGCTGAAGAACTTCAAGGCGCAGCACCCGGAGGTGCCGACCAAGAGCGGCATCATGCTGGGTCTGGGCGAGGAGTTCGAGCAGATCAAGGCCACCATGCGCGACCTGCGCGCGCACGACGTGGACATGATCACCATCGGCCAGTACCTGCAGCCGACCGCGCATCACCATCCGGTGCTGAAGTACTGGACGCCCGAGGACTACAAGGCGCTGGAAGACTATGGCTACGAGCTGGGTTTCAGCCACGTGGCCTCCGGCCCGATGGTGCGTTCGTCGTACCACGCCGACGTGCAGGCCAAGGGCGCCGGCGTCGCCTGACCCGCTTGTGCCGCTGCGGTGGGTGACAACCGTTGGTTGTCACCCGGAAGCCAGGGCAGGAGCGTGACGACCAGCGGTCGTCACCACCGGGATTTCATCACCCACCGGTCGGGATATCGGGAGTGCGGCCGTGCCGGGCGAGGTCTGTTGCCCCTTGCTGTGGTGGGTGACAACCGTTGGTTGTCACCAGGAACCCAGCGCAGGGGTGTGACGACCAACGGTCGTCACCCACCGGGACTTCGTCACCCACCGGGACTTCATCATCCACCGGGGCTTCGTCATCAGGACCGCGTCCATCGGCTTTGCCGCCGCACATTCACAATTTGCTACAGGCCGACGTTTACGCTGGAAATGCGCGTTCCGAAGGGGTGGGTGACAACGCCTGCAACTTTCGGCACTGTCGTGGGGTCCAACCCTCGCGCAGTCTCACTTTCGGCAAGGTCCCCCGAGCAAGTCCATGAAATTCAAAGCCCCCGCATTCCTGATGGCCCTGGCGCTCAGCGCTCCGCTTGCGTTGGCCGCCCAGGCAGATTCGCCTGCCTTGCCCGCGGCGGCCACGCCCGATCAGGTGACCACCTCCAAGCTGGTCTATGGGCTGCTTTCCGACAGCCGGTATGCCTACCGGCCACGGGCGCTGGATGAAGCCACTTCCAAGGACGTCTTCAAGCGCTATCTGGAAACGCTGGACAGCGGCAAGCAGTTCTTCACCCAGGCCGATGTGGCCCGCTTCGCGCCCTTCGAGGCCAGCATCTCCACTGCCATCCGCGGCGGCGAACTGGAGCCGGCGTTCCAGGTGTTCGCGGTCTACAAGCAGCGCGTGGCGCAGCGGGTGGGCTATGCACGCGGGCTGCTGAAGCGCGAACCGGATTTCAGCAGCGACGAGAAGTTCGAATACGACCGCAAGGATGTGCCGTGGGCCGCCAGCGATGCCGAGCTGGACGAGCTGTGGCGCAAATCGGTCAAGAACGACTGGCTGCGCCTGAAGCTGGCCGGCAAGAAGCCCGATGACATCCGCAAGACCCTGGACAAGCGTTATTCCACGCTGGAGAAATCGGTCAACGAGTTGAAGGGCGAGGACGTGTTCCAGTTCTTCCTCAACGCCTACACCAGCGCGGTGGATCCGCACACTGACTATTTCACGCCGCGCACGGCGGAAAACTTCAACCAGGCGATGTCGCTGTCGCTGGAAGGCATCGGCGCGCAGCTGCAGCGCCAGGACGACATGGTGGTGATCCGCGAGATCATTGCCGGTGGTCCGGCGGCGGTCAACGGCACCCTGAAGCCGGGCGATCGCATCGTCGGCGTGGGGCAGGGCAAGTCCGGCCCCATCGAGGATGTGATCGGCTGGCGTATCGATGACGTGGTGGCCAAGATCCGTGGCAACAAGGACACCCAGGTGCGGCTGGAATTCATTCCGGCCGAGGAAGGCGTGGATGGCAAACCGCACACGCTGGTGCTGACCCGCCAGAAGGTCCGCTTGGCCGAACAGGCCGCCAAGGGCGAAACGCTGACGCTGCCCGGCAAGGACGGCGAGCCCGAGCGCAAGGTCGGGGTGATCAAGCTGCCGACGTTCTACCAGGATTTCGAGGGCCGTCGCCGCAACGCCAGCGACTATGCATCGGCGACGCGTGACGTGGCCAAGCTGCTGGCCGGCTTCAAGAACGACAAGCTGGACGGCGTGGTGCTGGACCTGCGCAACAACGGCGGTGGTTCGCTGGATGAGGCCATCGAGCTGACCGGTCTGTTCATCGAGCAGGGGCCGGTGGTGCAGGTGCGCGAATCCGGTGGCCGGGTGACGGTCAACAGTGACCGCAGCGAAGCAGTGGCCTGGGATGGCCCGCTGGCCGTGCTGATCAATCGTGGTTCGGCATCGGCTTCGGAGATCTTCGCCGGTGCCATCCAGGATTACGGCCGTGGCCTGGTGATCGGCGAAACCACCTTCGGCAAGGGCACGGTGCAGAACATCGTGGATCTGGACCGTTGGCCGAGCGGCGAAAAGCAGCGCTTCGGCCAGGTGAAGCTGACCATCGCGCAGTTCTTCCGGGTCAGTGGCAGCAGCACCCAGCACAAGGGTGTGGTGCCGGACCTGGCATTCCCGGCCAGCGTGGATGCCACTGAGTTCGGCGAAAGCACCTACGACAACGCCCTGCCGTGGACCCGTATCGCCGCCGTGCCGCATACCCAGTACGGCAACTTCGCGCCGTTGCTGCCGAAGCTGGAAGCCCGGCATGAAGCGCGCATCGCCACCGACAAGGAATTCGTGTGGTGGAACGAGGACGTCGAGCAGTTCCGTGCCGAGAAGGCGAAGAAGTACATCTCGTTGAACGAAACCGAGCGCCGCACCGAGCGCGAGCGCCAGGAAAACCAGCGCAAGGAACGCCAGGCCATCCGCAAGGAACTGGGGCTGGACCTGGACCCGCTGGCCGACGACAGCAACGATGACGGCCTGACCGGCAACGAGCGCGACATCGTCAAGGATGCCGCCCGCGAAAAGGCCGCCGAGAAGCGTCCGGACCCTCTGCTGCGCGAGTCGGCGGCGATCCTGGCCGATGCGGTGAACCTGCTGGAAGTGGACAGGCCGCTGTCGGCCCAGGTGCTGCCGCAGTCCACCGGGGCGGGGCGCTGGGCGGACTGAGAGACCTGGCGGGTGCCGGCTGCTGGCCGGCACTCCGGGGTGTGGTGGCTGGCTGAACGTGCCGCCGCGCCATGACCCGGGGTCGACACCTGGCCCGCTATGCTGTGCTGGACCGAACCTTGCGGAGTTTCCATGCGGCCTCGTAACCTGCTGGTGGCCAGTCTTGCGGCCCTGCTGCTCAGCGCCTGTGGTGGCCGCGCGGCAGACAATACGCTGCTGCGCGAATCGTTCGATTCCGGCGACATGTATTCGCGCACCGTGGATGGCAGTGCCGCCGATGCCTGCGAAGCGGCGCGCCGTACTCTGCTCAGCCAGGGCTATGCCATCGCACGCGCGGATGGCAGCGCGGTGGAGGGCAACAAGAATTTCCAGCCGCGCGATGATGACCACGAGCAGCTGGTGCTACGCATTTCCTGTGCGCCGCGCGGCGACAAGGCGCTGGTGTTCGTCAGCGCGGTGCAGGACCGTTATGCGCTGAAGAAGAGTCCGACGTCGGCGAGTGTCGGCGTGGGGGCCCTGGGCTCGGTATCGCTGCCCTTCGGCAGCAATGACGATTCGCTGGTGAAGGTGGCCAGCAGCACCGTGCAGGACAAGGAATTCTATGGCCGCTTCTTCCAGCGCCTGCAGCAGTACCTGCCGGTGACGACGCCGGCGGCGGACGATGCTGGCCAGCCTGTCGACAACGAGACGGTGGACAGCGGATCACGCTGAGGATGATGCGTGGGACTGTCCCACTGCTTGCGCTGTTGCTGGCCTGCTGGCCCTGCATGGCCGCATCCGCACCGGAGTGCCGGCAGGGGCTGCTGGAGCGGTTGGGCTGGCGTTTCCAGGTGGCCGACGTGCCATCGCCGCAGGTGCATGCCGGCGCGGCGTGCCAGCGTGGGGATCTGGCCGAGGCGCAGGCTGCCGGTGATCTGCGCGTGCAGTTGCCGGCACGGCTGGATACGCAGGCCCATGA
>JAFAFF010000145.1 GCA_023423605.1 Pseudomonadota bacterium | reverse complement strand
GATTTCAACAACCTGCTGACCACCATCATCTCCGGCCTGGACATGATAGAGCTGTCCGCCGGCAGCGGGCGCCTGGACCGGGTGAAACACTACGCCGACGCCGCTTCCGGTTCGGCAACGCGCGCGGCGGCACTCACCCAGCGCATGCTGGCGTTCGCCCGCAAGCAACCGCTGGATCCGCGGCCGTTCGACGTCACCGCCTGCGTGCTTTCGCTGGAAGACATGCTGCGGCGGACCATCGGCGAAAACATCGAGCTGGAGTTCCAGCTCGAGGACGAACGGCTGGTGGCGCTGGCCGACCCGAACCAGTTCGAGAACGTGGTGCTCAACCTTGTCATCAATGCGCGCGACGCGCTGGGTGGCCAGGGCCTGATCCGCATACGTTGCGAGCGCACCCGGGTGGAGGGCGACTACACGCTGGCCGCCGGCCAGTACGTCAGCGTGAAGGTGATCGACAACGGCAGCGGCATTGAATCGCACCTGCTGAAGAAGGTGTTCGAACCGTTCTTCACCACCAAGCCACAAGGGGAGGGCACCGGACTGGGGCTGTCGATGACCTATGGCTTCGCGCGCCAGAGTGGCGGCGTGGCGCGCATCACCAGCGAGCCCGGCACCGGCACGGAGGTCGAACTCCTGCTGCCCACCGGCGATCCGGAAGCCATTGAAGCCGCGCGCGACCAGGATGCGGCCCCGGCCGGGCGCCATGAACGGATCCTGCTGGTGGACGACACCGATTCGGTGCGGCAGATGGTGCAGGAAATGCTGTTCGAGGCCGGGTACGAAGTGGTGGCCGCTGCCGATGCGCGGCAGGCGCTGCGCGAACTCCGCGATGACCATGGCATCGCGCTGTTGCTGTCCGATGTCGGGCTGCCCGGCATGAACGGCCGTGAGCTGGCCGACGCCGCGCGCGAACTGCGACCACGCCTGCCGGTGCTGTTCATCACCGGCTATACCGAGCGCGCGGCAGTGCGCAACGAGTTCCTGGGACCGGGCATGGGCCTGCTGCCCAAGCCCTTCAATCTCTCCGAACTGCTGCGCGCAGTCAGCCATGCGATCCAGTAGAGCGGGGCTCTACGTGATGCATGCCGGGTAGAGCGGGGCTCTGCCCCGCTGCGCGTTAAGGCTTCAGCCGGGGAGAGCCCGGCTCTACGTGATGCATGCTTCTGCCCGGCTGCGCGGCAAGGCGGCGTTACATCACGCGGATGCGTATCATTGGCGTTTTCGTGTCGTCCGGAGATGCCGCTTGAAACCCCTTCCTGCCCTTGATGCCTGGGGCCGTGCCTTCGCATGGGCCGCCTTCTTCGAAGCCCTGACGTGGGCCGGCCTGCTCACCGGCATGTGGCTCAAGTACGGGCCCGTGGGCAACGATGCGCTGGTGTGGCTGTTCGGGCGCCTGCACGGCGTGGCCTTCATCGTCTACCTGATTGTTTCGGTGATTGCGGCGGTGCGCCTGCGCTGGCCGTGGTGGGCCGCGCTGCTGGCGGTGCTGGCCGCCATCCCGCCGCTGGTGACGCTGCCGCTGGAATGGTGGTTCCGGCGCCGTGGCCTGCTTCGCCAAGCTAGGTACGCATCGTGGTAGCCTCGCTGGGCAGGGGGTGCGAAGGTCCATCGCCGGTCATGCCATCACCACATGCCAGCGCGTAGGCTGCGTGGACGGTGCGCACAGGGCGCGCCCACGCATGACCGGGAGGGCGGATGGCGGCGGATGGAGACAACAGCTGGACGGCAGCAGAGGGCACGGCACGCGTTCTGGGTGACCGCTTCGGGCGTCGCTTTCCCTACCTGCGCCTTTCGCTGACCGAAGCCTGCAACTTCCGCTGCGGCTACTGCCTGCCTGATGGCTACCAGGCCGACGGCCGGCCGCGCTTCCTCGACGTGGACGAGATCGCGCGGCTGGTGCGCGCGTTCGCCGCGCTGGGCATGCACAAGATCCGCCTGACCGGTGGCGAACCCAGCCTGCGACGGGACCTGGACCAGGTGATCGCTGCCGTGGCGCGGGTGCCGGGCATCCGCAAGGTGGCCATCACCACCAACGGCACGCTGCTGTCGCGCCGGCTGCCGGGCTGGCATGCCGCCGGGCTCACTGCGCTCAACGTCAGCATGGACAGCCTGCATCGCGAGCGTTTCCAGGCGATCACCGGACACGATCGGCTGCCGGAGATCCTGCAGGGGCTCGACGTGGCGCAGGCGCTGGGCATCAAGCCGGTCAAACTGAACGCGGTACTGCTGCGCGGCATCAATGATGAAGAGTTGCCGCAGTGGATGGGATTCCTGCGCGACCGTCCGCTGAGCGTTCGTTTCATCGAGCTGATGCGCACCGGTGACAATGAAGCCTATTTCCAGCGTCACCACGTGCGTGCCGAGCAGATGCAGACACAGCTGCTGGCGGCGGGCTGGAGCGAGCGACCGCGCGCGGCCGATGCCGGTCCGGCGCGCGAGTACGCGCACCCGCAGCATCGCGGTACGGTCGGCATCATTGCTCCCTACGCGCATGATTTCTGTCGGGGCTGCAACCGCCTGCGGGTGACCGCCAGGGGCGACCTGCGCCTGTGCCTGTTCGGTGAATCCGGCGTGCCCCTGCGCCAGTTGCTGCAGTCCGACGCCGACCACGACGAACTGCTGGAACGGATAAGCACCCAGCTTGGCCTGAAAGCCGCCGGACACGAACTGCACCAGGGCCGCACCGGCCTGGTACCGCACTTGGCTTCAATCGGAGGATGAGCAACCCCATGGGGCAGGAAATGAGCGCGGCCTTCCACATGGCCGATGTGCGCGACAAGCGCGTGACCCGCCGGCGTGCGGTGGCGGTGGGTGAGCTGTTCGCAGGGCCGTTGGCCTATCCGCTGATCGTGGAGCGACGCCTGTCCAAGGGCGACGCGCTGGTGATGGCAGAGATCGCCGGCCTGCAGGGCGCGAAGATGGCCTCCGCGCTGATGCCGTTGTGCCACCCGCTGCCCCTGGAACTGGTGCGTGTGCACTGCGCGCCGGTGCCGCCACGGCAGGCGATCAGGGTCTGGTGCGAATGCGCAAGCGAAGCGCGCACCGGCGTGGAGATGGAAGCCCTGGCCGGGGTCAATGCGGCGCTGCTCACCCTCTACGACCTCAGCAAGCCGGTCGAACCGGCGCTGGAAATCAGTGGCGTGCGCCTGCTGTTCAAGGAAGGCGGAAAGCGCGGCGTCTGGATACATCCGCAGGGCATGGACGCGCAGGAAGCGGCGCGTTTCAAGCCACGCTCGCCGCAGCGGCTGGATGGTGCACGCTGCGCGGTGCTGACCGTGAGCGACCGCGCAAGTGCCGGTGACTACAAGGATCAGTCCGGTCCACTGCTGGCCCAGGGCGTGCAGGCACTGGGCGGCGAGGTGGTAGCGCAGGAGGTGCTGCCGGATGGGATCGAACCGTTGTTGACGCGCCTGCGTGCACTCGCGGCCAATGGGGTACGCCTGTGCCTGTGCACCGGCGGTACGGGGCTGGGACCGCGCGACCTTGCGCCGGAAGCCCTGCAGGCCCTCGGGGGCCGGCAGGTGACCGGGCTGGCACAGATGCTGCGCGCGCTCAGTGCACAGCACACCCCCATGGCATGGCTGAGCCGTGCCGATGTCGTGCAGCTGGAGCGCATGCTGGTCTTCGCGCTGCCGGGCAGTCCGCGCGCCGCATCGCAGTGCCTGGACATGCTGGCACCGCTGCTGGCACATGCCTTGGCGACGATCGATGGTGGAGGGCATGCGTGATCGCTTACGCGCAGGCACTGGAGATCATCCTTGCCGCAGCAGCGCCGCTGCAGGCGGAAACCGTCGTGGTGGCCGATGCCAGCGGGCGGGTACTGGCGCAGGCAGTGCACAGCCCACAGGACCTGCCGCCCTTCGACAACTCGGCAATGGATGGTTTCGCGCTGCGCTGCGATGGCCAGCGGATCGACGCGGGCAGCGAATTCGACGTGCACGGTTCGCAGGCGGCCGGAGACCGGTATGCCGCCGCCGCGGGCGATGGCGCGTGGGAGATCATGACCGGCGCCCGGCTGCCTGGAGGCATGGACAGCGTGGTGCCGGTGGAGCAGGTGGAAATCGTCGACGAGACGTGCGCGCGGCCTGCGCGCATCCGCCTGCGCGAGGCCGTGGAGCCTGGCCAGTTCGTGCGCCTGCGTGGACAGGATGTGGCAGACGGTGACGCGGTGTTGTCCTCCGGTACACGGCTGGAAACCAATGCGATGGCGCTGCTGCACGCGCTCGGAGTAGGCCGTGTCAGCGTGGGCATGCGGCCGCGCGCGGCGGTGATCAGCACCGGCAGCGAGCTGGTCGGCGATGCGGCACGTGCACTGGACTCGGGCCAGATCCGCGACAGCAACCGGCCTTACCTGGCGGCGCGCCTGCTCGGCGCCGGCTGCGATGTCGCCTGGCAGGGCGCGGTGGGCGACCAGGCCGAGGCCTTCGACCGTGCCTTGGATGAGGCTGTGGCCGCCGGTGCACAGGTGGTTCTCAGTACCGGCGCGGTATCGGCCGGTCGCTACGATTTCATTCCCTCAGCGCTGCGCGCACGCGGCGCTGAGGTTCTGTTCCACAAGGTCGCCATCCGTCCCGGCAAGCCGATCCTGTTCGCCCGGCTTGCCACCGGGGCCCTGTACTTCGGGCTGCCCGGCAACCCGGCATCGGCGGCGGTGGGGCAGCGCTTCTTCGTCGAGCCCGCGCTGCGCCGGATGCTCGGGTTGCCGATGGAAGCCGGGCTGTTGCTTCCGGTGCAATGCGATGTACGCAAGCCGGCAGGCCTGCGCCTGCATGCCCGGGCGCGGGTGGAGCTGGGTGCCGATGGCGCGCTGTCGGTGCGTGTGCTGGCGGGGCAGGAATCGTTCCGCATGGCGTCATCGCTGGCTGCCAACGCCTGGGCCGTGCTGGAGGCCGGCCAGGACACGATAAGCGCTGGCAGCCGCGTGCAGGTCCATGGCCTCGGCCATGCCGACCCATTGCAGATCACCCCGGGGGAGTGGGCATGAAGCAGGTGAC
The DNA here is from genome assembly GCA_023423605.1 of Pseudomonadota bacterium. GTDB lineage: Bacteria > Pseudomonadota > Gammaproteobacteria > Xanthomonadales > Xanthomonadaceae > Stenotrophomonas. The sequence goes on along the minus strand of JAFAFF010000145.1, from coordinate 2,810 downwards.
GGTACAGTTGTTCGGCGCGTTCTCGGACCTGGATTCAGGACGCGAAGTCAGCGTGGAGGTTGCCGGCCCGCACATTGCCGATCTGCGCCTGGCATTGCGGCAGCTGCTTGCGGCGCGCTGGCCGCATTTCCGCGCGGAACTGCTGGATTACTCGGCCTTCGCCGACCAGCACCAGGTGTTGCGCGATCATCAGGCCTTGCCGGCCGATGGGCGAGTTGCGATCCTGCCACCGGTCAGCGGAGGATGAGCATGCAGCCGCAGGACACCTGGAAGGTGGTCGAACGTGCCGGTGCCGGCCTGGATGCTTCCGAAGGCATCGCCTTCGTATCCGATCCCGGCTTTGGCGGAATCGATGTATTCATCGGCAAGGTCCGCGATCTCAACCAGGGACGGCGGGTGCGCGGCATCACCTACGATCTGTTCGAGCCGCTGGTGCTTGGCGAGTTCGAGCGCCTGGTGGCGGAGACGCGTGCGACCTTCGGGCCGCGCATCAGGTTGTATGTCGCTCATGCCAAAGGCCGTCTCGGGGTGGGGGACGTGGCGGTGGTGGTGGCCGCAGGCGCACCACACCGCGACGAGGCGTTCAGGGCGTGCCGCGCGTTGATCGAGGCGGTCAAGCACCGCAGCCCGATCTGGAAACAGGAACATTACGAAGACGGCGACAGTGTCTGGAGCGAAGGCTGCTCGCTGTGCCACACCGACGATCCGGAGACCTTGCGATGAAGACATGCCTGAAGATCTGCCTGCTGCTGACGGGGCTGGCCAGCGCGCCGCTGGCAGCGGCCGAGCTGACCGTATCGGCGGCGTCGAGCCTGACCGAGAGCTTCCGCGAGATCGCCCAGGCGTACGAACGCGAATCCGGCACCAGGGTGAACCTCAACTTCGCCGCCTCCGGCGTGCTGCTGCAGCAGATCAGGCGCGGCGCACCCGTGGATGTGTTCGCCTCGGCGGATGAAATCACGATGGACCAGGCGGTGCAGGGCGGACTGGTCGACGCCGGGACACGCCGGACGTTCGCGAGCAACACATTGTGGGTCGTGGTTCCCCCGCAGGCGGGAACACCGCCGTCTTCGCTGCAGGCATTGGCGCGCCCGCCGGTGCAACGGGTGGCCATCGGCCACCCGGACAGCGTCCCGGTCGGGCGGTATGCCCGGGGCGTCCTGCAGGCGGCCGGGCTGTGGACGGCCCTGCAGGCGAAGATGATCAGCACCCAGAACGTGCGGCAGTCGCTGGATTACGTGGCGCGCGGCGAGGTCGATGCCGGCTTCGTCTACGCCACCGATGCGCAGGCGGCGGGCATGCGCGTCGTACATGCGTTCGAAGTGCCGGTGCAGGGCGGCATCAACTACCCGCTGGCGCTGGTGAAGCAGGGCGCGAACACGGCCGATGCGCAGCGCTTCATCGCCTTCGTGCGCGCGCCACGGGGTCAGGCGATCCTGCGGCGCCATGGTTTCAGCAGCCCCTGAGTGATGGACCTGGACTGGACCGCGCTATGGCTGTCGCTGAAGGTGGCGGGCTGGGCCACCATGATCGATCTGGTGGTCGGCGTGGCACTGGGCTGGCTGCTGGCGCGGCGCCGGTTCCCTGGCAGGGAGCTGCTGGATACTCTGCTGACCCTGCCGATGGTGCTGCCGCCCACCGTGCTGGGTTACTACCTGCTGGTGCTGATCGGGCGCAATGGACCGCTCGGTGCGTGGCTGCAATCCAGCTTCGGAATCAATCTGGTATTCACCTGGCAGGCGGCGGTGATTGCCGCAGCGGTCGCTGCCCTGCCGCTGGTCTTCAAGCCGGCGCGTGCCGCCTTCGAGAACGTGGACACGCAGCTGGAGCAGGCTGCGCGCACACTTGGTGCCGGTGAAGGTGCCGTGTTCTTCCGGGTCACTCTGCCGCTGGCGTGGCGCGGGATCCTGGCTGGGCTGCTGCTGGCGTTCGCGCGGGCAATGGGCGAGTTCGGTGCCACGCTGATGGTGGCCGGAAGCATCCCGGGACGGACGCAGACACTGTCCATCGCCATCTACGAAGCCGTGCAGGCCGGCCAGGACGGGCGTGCCAACGCCTTGGTCATTCTGACCTCGGTGGTGTGCATCCTGGTACTGCTGGCCGCGGCGCGGCTGGCGGGCGGGATTCGCCAGGAACGGCCCGATGTGGCTTGAACTGGATATCCAGCGGGAACTGGAGGCGGCCGGACAACGGTTCCATCTGCAGGTGCAGTTGCGTTGCAAGCACCGGCAGGTGGTGGTGTTCGGCCCGTCCGGCGCCGGCAAGAGCCTCACCCTGAAGGCGATCGCCGGCCTGCTGCGTCCGGATGCCGGGCGCATCGCGCTGGAAGGGCGGACCTTGTTCGATGCAGGCGCAGCGGTGTCGATTCCCACCCGTGAACGCGGGCTGGGCTACGTGTTCCAGGACTATGCGTTGTTCCCGCATTTGACCGTACGCCAGAACGTGGCCTTCGGACTGCAGCGCAGTTGGTGGAATCCTTCACGCCGCCAGCGCCACGAACAGGTCGAGCACTGGTTGCAGGTGCTGTGCATCGAACATCTGGGGGATCTGTACCCCAACCAGGTGTCCGGCGGGCAGCGGCAGCGGACCGCGCTGGCGCGGGCACTGGCCACACGGCCGGACGCGTTGCTGCTCGACGAACCGTTCGCGGCGCTCGACCACGACCTGCGCGCGCACCTGCGGGGTGAACTGGCAAGGGTGCTCGAAGAGAGTGGCATTCCCATGCTGTTGATCAGCCATGATCCGCAGGACGTGGCGGTATTCGGACAGCAGGTGGTGCGGCTGGCCGAGGGGCGTGTTCAGTCCTGACG
>JAFAFF010000116.1 GCA_023423605.1 Pseudomonadota bacterium | reverse complement strand
TTCACCCTTGGTGGACTTTTCCTTGGCGGAATCCGGAATCACGATGCCGCCCGAGGAGATTTCGTCGGCTTCGATCGGCTTGACCACCACGCGGTCGTGAAGCGGCTTCAAGTTGCTCATGTGAGACCTCTCAAGTGATTGATTGTGCTGAAAAAGTCCGGCGATTTTAGCAGTCGCCACCGGTGACTGCCAGAACCGCTCGCGAAAAAACCCGACAACGTCGGGACAGAGCAGAGATGGAGCCCGGGGCAGCCCTTTCAAGGCCCCCCCTGAAAAAAATCCAGACCGCCGCCCTGGCGCGCGGCATGTCCAGCCAGAACCGGTTTCCGGGCCCGCTTTCCGCAACGGCTCCGCGGACCCGCCCGTTGCAGGGGCTGTCATTTTTCAACCCTGTCCGATGCGCGACTGCGGCTTCCGGCGCGGAGGGAGGCCTATACTCGGCGGTCATGTCGAACGCAGATCCCGTCCTGCTGCTGCTCACCACCTGCCCGGACCCCGCCAGCGCCGATCGCATCGCGCAGGCGCTGGTGGGCGAATGCCTGGCCGCCTGCGTGACGCGGCTGGACGGGGCACGCTCCACCTATCGCTGGCAGGGACAGATCGCTACCGATGCGGAACTGCAGCTGCTGGTGAAGACCACGGCCAGCCGGCTGGATGCCGCGATGGCGCGGCTGCTGGAACTGCACCCGTATGAACTCCCCGAATGCTTCGCGGTCGAAGCGGTCGCCGGGTTGCCGGCCTATATGGATTGGATCCGGGCGCAGACCCGGGAGGAACACAGTTGATGACACCCGGATTGATGATGACGTTTCGCCGCTACGCAGCGCTGTGCCTGCTGTCGCTTTTCGCCCTGCCCGCCTGGGCGATCAGCGAGAAGGACCTGCTGCCGGTGGACCAGGCCTTCGCGCTCAGCGCCTCGGCCAGCGAACGCGACCAGATCCGGTTGCAGTGGAAGATCGCACCAGGCTATTACCTCTATCGCCATCGCACCAGCGTAAAGGCGGACGACGCCTTCAACGCGGGCACCCTGCAGCTGCCTGCCGGCGAGCGCCACCACGACGACTTCTTCGGCGAGGTCGAAACCTATCGCCAGCAGCTGGTCGGCACCCTGCCCGGCAAACCGGCGGCCGGCACGACCACGGTGCAGCTGGAAGTCCGCTTCCAGGGCTGTGCCGATGCCGGCGTTTGCTACCCGCCACAGAAGCGTGTCGTGGAAGTCACGCTGCCCGCCGGTGCTGCATCCGCTGCTTCGCCGTTCAATGCGCCACTTTCCGGGATCGGTTCGGGTGGCGGTGGCCTGCGCTTGCCCGGCGCCGCGGCCTCCGCCCAGGCCCTGCCGCTGCCTTCGGAAAAAGCCTTCGGTTTCGAGGCCATCGTCGATGATGGCAACACCCTGCTGCTGCGCTTCACGCCGGCACCGGGCTATTACCTCTATCGCGACCGCACCTCGCTGAAGCTGGAGGGTGCCAACGGCATCGGCCTGGGTGCACTGCGCTGGCCTGCCGCCCGTTCGCATCGCGATGAGCATTTCGGCGATGTGGCTGTCTATTTCGACCAGGTCGACGTGCCGCTGCCGCTGCGCCGCAGCCGGGCACAGGCCATCGACGCCACCCTGGCCGTTACCTTCCAGGGATGCCAGACCAATGGCATCTGCTACCCACCGATGACACGCCGGGTGAAGCTCGCCATTCCGGCAGGCAAGGTCGATCCCGGCACCAGCGCGACAACCGGGACAGCCGCGCAACCGGCTGGCACGTCCCCGCGCGCGGGTATCGTCGAGACCGATCCGCAGGAAAGCCGCCGTCTGCTGGCCACCATCCCGGACCCTTCCAGCGACGCCGCCGTCGAAACGGCGCCGACCGCAAGCGCCGGGAGCGCCGTGGCCAGCCCGGATGCCAGTGCCGGAAACGCGCTGCGCACGACACCGCCGCAGACCGTCGCGCCCACGCGCCTGGTGATGGTGCTGCTGCTGGCGCTGGCCGGTGGCCTGGTGCTGAACCTGATGCCGTGCGTGCTGCCGATCCTGTCGCTGAAGGTGCTGGGCGTGGCGCAGAGTGGAGAAAGCCGCCAGCGCGCGCGTGCGCATGCGCTCTGGTACACCGCTGGCGTGCTGGTCGCCTTCGCCGTCATCGGCGGACTGGTACTGGCCCTGCGCGCGGCCGGCCAGGCGGCAGGCTGGGGGTTCCAGCTGCAGCATCCGTGGTTCATTGCCGCACTGGTCTACCTGATGTTCGCCGTGGGCCTGAGTCTTTCCGGGGTATTCACGCTGGGTGGCGGGGTCGGCAACGTCGGCCAGTCGCTGGCCGCGCGCAGCGGTCCGGTGGGCGATTTCTTCACCGGCGTGCTGGCCTGCGTGGTCGCCAGCCCATGCGTGGCTCCGTTCATGGGCCCGGCACTGGCCTATGCGTTCGCCGCACCCGCGCTGCAATCGCTGCTGGTGTTCCTGATGCTTGGCCTGGGGCTGGCGTTGCCGTTCCTGCTGATCGGCTTCGTGCCCTCGCTGGCCCGCCGCCTGCCACGGCCCGGCGCATGGATGGAAACGCTGAAGCATGTGCTGGCTTTCCCGATGTACGCCACGGCGCTGTGGCTGCTGTGGGTGCTGGGCAAGCAGCGCGGCGTGGATGCGATGGCGCTGGTGCTGGCCGGCCTGGTGGTGCTTGCGCTGGGTCTGTGGTGGTTCGAGCGCAGCCGCTGGCGCAGCCAGCGTGTCGGCGCGTTGCTGGCCGGTCTGCTCATGCTGGCCGCGCTGGCGCCTGTGTGGACCGTCAGCCGCCTGCAGCCACCGCAGGCCGTCGAGCAGGCTGGCGGCGAAGGCGTGGTGGCGTATTCGCCGCAGATGCTGGACCGTCTGCGCGCCGACAACCGCGTTGTATTCGTCAACATGACCGCGGACTGGTGCGTGACCTGCAAGGCCAACGAACGCACCGTGCTGTCGCGGCCGGCCTTCGAGGACATCCTGCGACGCACGAACGCGGTGTACATGCGCGGCGATTACACCAACGTGGATCCGCAGATCACCGCGTTCCTGGACGAACACAAGGCGGTCGGCGTGCCGTTGTACGTGGTGTACGGGCCGGGCGCGCCGCCGGCCGTGCTGCCGACCGTGCTGACCCAGGCGCTGGTTGAAGACGCACTGCTGCGTACCGCGCGATGAAGCGCCTGCGGCCAGCACTGCTGTGGGTGGCGGTGCTGGCCGGCGGCCTGGGCTTGTGGGCGGGGCATCGACTGGGGCCCGGCGCAACGGCACCGCGAACGGTGCCCGCACAGGCCACGCGCGCGACCTTGCCGGCCGTGGACATCGCCGGCATCGGCGATCCATTGCCAGCACTCAGCCTGCCGGATCTTTCCGGTCGCCCGGTGGACCTGCGTGCGTTCGCCGGCCGGCCGCTGCTCATCAATGTGTGGGTAAGCTGGTGTGCTCCGTGCGTGCAGGATATGCCGGAGCTGGCGCGCTTCGCAACGGCACAGGGCAGCCACGGCGTGCAGGTGCTTGGCTTGGCGCTGGATACCCCGGAGGGCGTGCGTGATTTCCTGTCGCGGGTGCCGGTGGCGTATCCCATCGTGCTGGAAACGCCGGGACCGGCCGATGCCAGCGTGCAGCTGGGCAATGCACAGGGCCTGCTGCCGTATACCGTGCTGGTCGATGCGCAAGGACGCATCATGCGGCGCAAGCTGGGACCGTTCGCCGCAGGCGAGATTGAAGGCTGGGCGCTCGATGACATATCCACGCACAGGTAGAGCGGGGCTCTGCCCCGCTGCGCGGTATCCCCAGCCGGGCAGAGCCCGGCACTACACGCCCACGTAGAGCGGGGCTCTGCCCCGCTGCACGGTAACCCCCAGCCGGGCAGAGCCCGGCGCTACGCGAGCAGATGCGGTTGCAGCAACCCTGCGATCCAGTCCATGAACGTACGTACCCGCGCCGGCAGGTGACGGCGCTGCGCATACAACAGCGTTACCGGCATGGGTTCGGCCACCAGTTGCGGCAGGATCTCCACCAGCGCGCCCTCCGCCAACGCCTGTCTCACGCCCAGCCGGGGCGCCTGGATGATGCCCAGGCCGGCCAGCGCCGCCGCGTTGTAGCCGTCTCCGCTGTTCACCGTCACCGCACCAGACATGCGCAGCGTGCGGTAGTGCTCGCCCTCGGCATATTCGAAACCGGGCGAGCGCTGCCCGAGGGTCGTCACGTAGTGCACCAGGACGTGCCCATGCAGGTCATCCAGCGTGCGCGGAACACCCCGCAGAGCCAGGTAGGCCGGGCTGGCGCAGTTCACCACCTCCATGCAGCCCAATGGCCGCGCCACCAGCGTGTTGTCGTCCAGCGGGCCGACCCGCAGCACGCAGTCGAAGCCTTCCCGCACCAGGTCCACGCGACGATCGGTGCCGCTGAGCTCGATCTCCAGCCCCGGGTGCCGGGCAAGGAAACCGGGCAGGTGCGGGATCACCAGGTGGCGCGCCAGGCCGCTGGACATGTCCACCCGCAGGCGTCCCCGCAACCGCGTGCCGTCGCGGAACATGCCCTGTACCTCTTCAACGTCATCCAGCAGGTCGCGGGCACGCTGGAACAGCTGTTCGCCATCGGCCGTCAGTTGCACCCGCCGCGTGGTCCGGTGCAGCAGCCGCGTGCCCATCGACGCCTCCGGGCGCTGCACCGCCAGCGTTACGCTGGCCTTGGGAAGGCCCAGGCTCTCGGCGGCACGGGTGAACGATCCACGCTCGGCGACATGCAGGAAGATGCGCAGTTGATCGAGGGTATCCACGGATTGTTGTTCCAGCTTGAACGGTCAAATCAGATTCCTGAAGTTTATGCCTTCCTGCATCACCAATAAGCTGGTTCCCGTCCCCCTGAAGCCTCCTTTGGAGCCTGCGATGAACGTTTCTCCCCGTACCGTACTGATCACCGGCGGCAGCCGGGGCCTTGGCCGCAACGCCGCCCTCGCGCTCGCCGCCACGGGTGCCGACATCCTGGTGACCTACCGCAGCCAGACCAGCGCCGCCGAAGAAGTGATCACGCAGATACAGACGCTGGGCCGTCGTGCCGCGGCGTTGCCGCTGGATGTCGCCGACCATGCGTCGTTCACTGCGTTTGCCGAACAGGTACGCACGCAGCTGCAATACTGGGAACGTCCCGCTCTGGACGGGCTGGTGAACAATGCCGGCGAAGGTCATTACGCGCTGATCGCCGACACCACCACCGACGCGTTCGACACGCTGGTCGACGTACACCTGAAGGGCCCCTTTTTCCTCACCCAGGCGCTGCTGCCACTGCTGGCCGATGGCAGCCGCATCCTCAACATTTCCAGTGGACTGGCACGCTTCTCGCTGCCCGGCAGCTCGGCCTACGCAATGATGAAAGGCGGAATCGAGGTGTTCACGCGCTACCTCGCCAGGGAACTCGGCACGCGCGGCATCAGCGCGAACACGCTGGCGCCGGGTGCCATCGAAACCGACTTCGGCGGTGGCCGGGTACGTGACGATGAAGCGGTCAATGCGATGGTGGCGTCGGCGACGGCGCTGGGTCGCGCAGGCCAGCCGGACGATATCGGCCCTGCAGTGGTCGCGTTGATGTCGCCGGACACACGCTGGATCAATGCGCAGCGCGTGGAAGCATCGGGCGGCATGTTCGTGTGAGGCGTAGAGCGGGGCTCTGCCCCGCTGCACGATGTTCCATCAGCCGGGCAGAGCCCGGCTCTACGCGCCCCTCCCAGGCCGGGCGCGCTGTCATGCGCAGGCAAACGATTCGCGCAGGCGGAACACAGCCACCGCATCGGCAAGTGCCTCGGCCTGCGCTTCCATGGCCCGCGCAGACGCAGTCGCTTCTTCCACCATCGCGGCATTCTGCTGCGTGCTGGCATCCATCTGCACGATGGTCTGGTTGACCTGCCCGATGCCATGGCGCTGCTCCAGCGATGCGTCGCGGATCTGCGCCATGATCGTCGCTACCTGCCGCACGCTGTCCTGCAGCTCATCCATCGTCGCACCGGCCTGTCCCACCGCACGCGTACCATGGCCTACCTGGGTCACCGAATCCTCGATCAGCCCCTTGATCTGCCGGGCAGCGTCAGCACTGCGCTGGGCAAGCTGGCGCACTTCGGTGGCCACCACCGCGAAGCTGCGCCCCTGCTCCCCGGCACGTGCCGCTTCCACGGCGGCGTTGAGCGCAAGGATGTTGGTCTGGAACGCGATGCCGTCGATGAGCGCGGTGATCTCGGCGATCCGCTTCGACGCGGCGGAAGTGTCACGCATCGAACGCTGTACCTGCGCCACCGCCTCGCCACCACGCACGGCCACGCCGGCGCTGGCCTGGGCAAGCTCGCTGGCTTGGCTGGCCGCCTCGGCGTTGCGCGCGACGGTGTCGGTCAGCTCATGCATCGACGCCGCGGTTTCCTCCAGGTTGGCGGCCTGGCGTTCCGTCCGTACCGACAGGTCGGCATTGCCGGCACTGATTTCGCCTGCCGCCTCGCCAATGGCGTGGGCAGCATGCTGGATACGGCCGACAATGCCGGCCAGCTGGTCCACGGTGGCATTGGCATCATCGCGCATGCGCGCGAAGACGCCCTCCAGGTCCCCCTCCAACCGGGTGCGCAGGTCACCTCGCGCCAACGCGGCCAGCAGCGTCTGCAGATCGCCCAGGTTGTGCTGGAAGGTCACCAGCAGGTGGTTGATGCTGGCCGACAGGCGGTGCACGAAACCCTGCTTTCCATCCAGCGGAATGCGTCCGCCCAGTTCACCCAGCGCCGCCGCGTCCACCAGCGCCGCCACTTCGGTTTCCAGCAACACTTCCAGCGCACGGCTGCGCCATTCCACCACCTCGCCCAGCGGCAGTCCGTCCTCGAAGATCGGCGTGGTCACCAGCGTCCAGGTGGTGCCTGCATGATCGATGTCGTATTCCCGGCGCTGGCCATCATGGGCATGCGCCAGCGCTGGGTGCAGACTGCAGGCCGGCTGCCCGAGCACATCCGCTGCCTGCGCCGCCAGCGTCTGCAGCAGCGCCGGGTTGGCATGTGTCAGTTTGCCGTCGGCATCCACCACCATCAGGCCGGTGGATGCGCTGTCCAGTGCCTGCCGCGCACGGGTATTCTCGCGGGCAGCGGCACGTTCGCGCTCGATGCGCACGCGCAGTTGCTGCTGCATGTGGCCCAGGCGCTGTGCCAACTGGCCGATCTCATCGTGGGGGTTATGCACGCGCAGCTCGGTATCGAGCCGATCCTGGGCGATGTCCTCGGCAAAACGCAGGGTGTCCTGGATGGGCCTGCGCACCGCGCGCAGCACCAGCGCCAGCGTTCCCACCGATACCAGGGCAACCAGCAGGAGCGTGGCCGCAAACAGCACGCCCAACCGTCGGGACTGCGCCTTGTGCTGGATACGCGCCTGTTCCAGGCTAGCTGCCTGCACCTGTTCGAAGGCCTGCAGTGCGGGGGTGATGCCGGCGGCGGTCTCGGTCAGCGACTGCGCCTCCACATCCAGGCCGACACGCGCGGCGGTATAGGCCAGCAATGCGCCCTGATAGGCATCCATGCGGTCGCGCAGGTGCTGCTGCACGTCGGCCGGCAGGCCCGCCAGGGCCAGATCGAACGGCAGCTTCTCCTCGCTGGCCCGGTCGGCATGGCTGGAATCGCCGGTCAGCAACAGCAGGCTTTCCTGCCGGCGCATCTTTTGCACATGCAGGGACAGCACCGGCCGCGCACCAGCATCGACGGTGTCCTGCAGTGACTCGGCCGCCTGTTCCAACTGCACCGACAGCGCCTCGTCGCCCCTGCCCATTTCGTCCACACGCGCATTGAGTGCTGCAATGCCTTCGGAAAACGCATCAGCCTGGAGACCAAGATCATCCAGCACACGCCGCCTGGCGGCATCCATGGGCAGGCCGCGCAGCTGCTGCAGGGTGGCCTGGAGGCGCTGCTGGGCCTGCAGCAGGCGGCCGCGATCGGCATCATCGAAGCTGCGTGCATACTCCACCTGCAGGCGACGCGCGTCGGCGATGTCCGCGGCCAGCGTGGCGGCCAGCCCGGCGCCCTGCTGGTACACCGCGAAGGTGGTGGCCGCGCGCTCGCTGCCGCGACTGGTCCAGCCGTACATCACCGCAACGGTCACCAGGCCCAGGCCGCAGATCAGCAGGCTGGCCTTGATCCTGGCGGCCACGGTAAGCCGCGCCAGCCGGTGCCCGCGCGCCTGCAGTAAGGTATACAGGCTGTGCAGGCGCGCACGGAGCATTCGCGGGAGATTCGGGACAGCCGGCATGGGGTGCTCCAGGGCAGGGGGACGCACCGGTATCGGCCCGTTGTTGCGTGACTTTAGGGCCGCGACCGCACCCCGATTCCATCCACTCGTGCTTGCGGCGGCTGTTGTACCGGGCACACAAGACGCGTTAATGACACGGGGGCGCCGCGTGCACGTCACCGGCTGTCGCGATGCCTGCTTCCACCTGCATGCCGCCGTGCCGGACCATGGCGGTGTCCTGGCGATACCTGGCACGGCCACCGCATGCAGCGCATGGAACGAGGAAACGCAGCTCCACCACGCAGTCTCGGACGCGGCCAGATTGCGCAGGACCGTCTCGCCAAGCTCGAATTCATGTGCCTGGCTCCCGCGCGACGCCGCCAGACAGCGCCACCGGCCGGCGATGCGGTGTTGCGCGATCGCGACGTACTGCACGCGCTGGCCCAGGTATCCCGCGGCCGTTGCGCCTTCTGCGAAGCACGCGATCCGTCCCTGCGCATCTGGCGGTTGCGGCCGTCCGCCGACGCCATGCCGGTGGATGGCGCGGCCCAGTGCCACCTCTACTACGGTTGGCTGGCCGAGGCGTGGCAGAACCTGTATCCGATCTGCGAAAGCTGCGTCCCCGGACAACGTGGCTATTTCCCGGTGAAAGGCCGGCGCACGCCGATTCCACCACTCGATGACCTGCGCGATCATGCCGCGGAAAACACCGGCATCTGGCGCGGGCCTCCGCCGCTGGAACATCCGTTGCTGCTCGACCCCTGCCATTCCAGGGATTTCCATCGCGCCTTGCGACCGCGTTTCGATGGTTGCCTGGAAGGCATGGGCGACCGTGGCGCGGCCACCGTGGCGCATTTCCGACTCAACCGCCCCGCGCGCGTGCAGCAACGCGCCCGCCGTCATGCGCACCACTTCGAGCAGCTGCTTGTCGTATTGACCGGCCGCAGTACGCAAGGACTGCAGGCGCTGCTGGATTTCCAGGACATGGAGTTCGGCGGAACGTGGTACCTGCTGTTGCGCCGCATCGTTGCGCGGCTTGCCGAAGGCATGCAGCCCAGGCCCGTCCTGTCACCGCAGCAGATCGGCAAGGCGCTGGCCACCTTTTACGGGCAACGGAATATCCAGGAGCGACTGCTCGCGGTTCGCACGGCACTGGTCGCTGAAGACGAGGCAACTGCCCATGGCGAACGGATTGCTTCCGGGCCCCAGGCCACGTGCCGGTGTTCACGCCTGAGCCATATCGACATCCGCAACTTCAGGTCCATCGACACCCTGACGCTGCGCCTCCCCGCCGGCAACGCAACCCCTGCCATCGATGCACCGGCGCCTTGCCTGCTGATTCTCGGCGAGAACGCAGCCGGAAAAAGTTCGTTGCTGGAGGCGATGGCACTTGCGCTGTGCGACAGCGCGGCCCACCAGCGCCTGGCGCTGCCATGGAAGGAATTCCTGCTGGATCCCGGACTGATGGAAGGTGGCGGCAGCGCTGCTGCACGGCATGCCGAGGTCGTCATCACCCTGGCATCGGGCGGCCAGCGCCGCATGCGTGTGCGCGAGACGGGAATCGTCGTGCGCGAGCAGGGTGACGTGCGCTGTCCACCCGTATTCGCCTATGGTGCGTTCCGTCATTACCAGAACGGCCGCAAGCTGTTCGCTGCCCACCGGCACGTGCGCAACCTTTTCGATGGCAGCGTGCTGGGCAATCCACACGAATGGCTTCTGGAGCTTTCGCCGCCTGCATTCGACATGGTGGTGCAGGCGCTGCGCAGCATCTTCGGCATGGGCCATCCGTTCGAGATGATCGAGCGCGATCTGCAGGCCCGCACCTGCCATGTGGTCACGCGCATCGAAGACGGCGACGGCCGTCTGCGGCAGCTGCGCACGCCGCTGCGGGCCGTGTCTTCCGGCTTCCGCACCATCCTGGCGCTGGCCTGCGATGTGTTGCAGGGACTGATGGATCCGCGCATCAACCCGGGCTTCCAGACCCTGCGCAGCAGCCGCGCCGTGGTGCTGGTGGACGAGATCGAGGCGCACCTGCATCCGCGCTGGAAGATGCGGGTGATGCCCAGCCTGCGTGAGGCGCTTCCGCAGGTGACCTTCATCGCCACCACGCACGATCCGCTGTGCCTGCGCGGCATGCGCAGCGGCGAGGTGATGGTGCTGCATCGCTGGTACCAGGAAGGAGGCGAATCGCCGCTGCGCATCGGTTTGCTGGATGATCTTCCCGATGGCGCACTGATGCGGGTGGACCAGCTGCTGACGTCGGATTTCTTCAGACTGGGCTCCACCGACGATGCCGGCACCGCAGCCAGCCTTTCGTGCTTGGCCGACCTGCTTGCCCGCGAGCGCGAAGGCGATGCAATGACGCCCGATGACAGACGGCTTCTGGACCACTTCCGCAACGAGGTAGGAAATGCATTGCCGGTCGGCGACAGCGAAGTACAACGTCTGGTGCAGGAAGCGGTAGCGCTCTATCTGCGGGAACGTGACAGTGCGGCGCCGAAGGCACGCCGGCAGCTGCGCAGCCGCACCCGCGAGCTGATACGGCAGGCCATGGAGCGGCACTGACATGCGCCGGGTGCTGCGTGGCGAAGGCACGGCCCCTGCGGCGCTGACCGCAACAGGCCGCGACGGCAGGACGGAGCTTCAACGCGCACGGGAACACTACCAATCACGGGCCAACGCAGGGAAAGACGCTTCTTCGCCGCGAAGGACGACGCGTGGCACGCGCGGCTTCGCGTTCGCCGTGTACAGGACGAACGCCGTGAAAGCGGCGTTGGCCCAGCTTTCCATGGCAAATGTGCCTATTGCGAGACCTTCTACAGCGCGTCTTCGCCCCTGGACGTGGAACATTTCCGCCCCAAATCGGCAGTACTGGAGGATCCTGGACATCCCGGCTACTGGTGGCTGGCCGCGCACTGGGACAACCTGCTGCCCAGCTGCATCGACTGCAACCGTAGCCGCCAGCAGACCCTTGTGCAGGCGGGCCAGGACCCTTTCCCGGAAGGCGGCGGCCGTATGCATGTCGGCACCCTGGCCGGCAAGGGCAGCCGCTTTCCGTTGATGCCCGGCAGCCCGCGCCTGCAGCCGGAAGCATTGCCCGGCAACGACGAGCGACCGCTGCTACTGAACCCCTGCGAGGACGATCCGACGCGCCATCTGCAGTTCGTCGGCCACGTATCGCCCGCCAGCAGCCTGGTGGCCGCACGGCGCAACAGCGCGCGAGGCCGGGCTTCCATCGCCCTGTACGGACTCAACCGGCTTGGCCTGGTACAGGAACGAACGCGGCTGCTCCGGCAACTGCAGATGCTGGGCGACCAGGTGCTGCGCCTGGCGCGGCTGGCCGACCGCCACCGCGACCCGGAGCTGCAGGCACTGATGCTGCAGAACGTGGACGCCATGATCGCGATGGCCGCTGACGACCATCCCTATACGGCCATGGTGCGCGCCTGGCTGGACGACTTCACCGCTTCACTGTAGGAAGCCGCGGCGCGCACGTCCGTTGCAGACTGCAGCCACCATCAGAACCGCACGTCGGCCTTCAGGCCGGCCACCACCACGTCACCGCGTGATGCCATGCCGCCAGGGTGACGCACGTACTGGACGCCCGGCTGAAGTTCCAGCCCAGCCATCGGTCTCCAGCCATAGAACACTTCGACCACATGCTCCGCGCGTGCGCGTGGCCCGCCTGCATCCATCTGCGAGGATCGCGCGGCGCGCGGGTTGACCCACGTGGTACCCAGCGCAAGGCCTATCCGGTCTTCCGACCTTGCAAGCGTCGGCCCGGTATACACCAGCTGCACGTTGAGCATCCGCTCGATGGTACCGGTGCGACGATCCCCCTGCGCGAACGCGGCCTGTCCGCGCAGGCCGGCGGCGGCGCTGCTGCCATTTCCGCGGGTCAACTGCTGTTGCGCACTGGCCCAGCCGCCGTAGGCACCGGAACGCATTGCCGTTTCCGGCGTCACAGGCGCGCCGGACGCGGGCTGGACGGCATCGGCGCGCGGCGCACTGCTGTACCAGCCGCCCACCGCGTAATGTCCGTCGCGCCCTGAGAACGAGGGCTCCCAGCCCACTTCAAATGGCGTCAGCGCGCCAACCGTTCCGGAGGGCACCAGCCGCAGGCCACCGCCGCGGGTGTCCGCGTAGCGCGGATTCTCCTGGTAGGCGCCGGCGCGCACATACACCCCGGGCGCGGCACGGTATTCCGCCACGCCACCCCACTGGCTCAACGGAGAATTGAACCAATGGTCTCCCGCGAACACCGCCGGCTGACTGCCGCAGAACGCCAGGTGCATCGCGATGCAGTCCAGCGTATTGAAGTCCTCACCCACCGACAGGCGACCGACCTTCGCGTCGATTCGACCATTCTGCGAGCGTTTGCCGATCCAGAGGCTGCCAAGCCGCGCGATATGGCCACGCCCATACACTTCCTGGCTCTGCAGCAAGGTGCCCAGTGCGGCGCGGTCTGAAAGGTTGTCGCCATCGCGCAGGCTCAACGAGGCCTCCGCGCGCATTCCCTTCCATCCCCGTGCACGCTCCAGGTCGAACCGCGCGGCAGCGGACAACTGCCCGGCATGCGCACTGGTGCGACGCGTGCCACCGGAGGTGTTGCGGGCCGCTTCAAGCGTATATCCGATATCCAGATCCATGCCACGTTCGGACCAGGCCGTCCTGCGCCCACCCCAGTCACCGCTCACGCCGCCGTCCGCTGCAATGGCCACGCCGAAGGGCGCGGCAATGAGGCATGCGGCAAGCAGGCGACACGGCACGTGGAAGAAGACGCGCGGGACGACGCGTAAATCGACGGCGGACGGGCCATTGCGCATGCGCTGCTCCTGACATGACGGAGCATCAACGTTGCATGCGCGCCGCACGGCAAAAGCCTCGCGGCGCGAGCTGCCGTCACTTGCGTCATCCTTTCACCGGATCAGCATGGTAACGACGACATATCCCGCCACGCATCATGGCGAAACCGACAGCCCCCCCCCTCTGCGGACCACCATTGCCGCAGCCACTACCCGCGCCGATACCACGCTTCCACATGCGCTGGCAGATAGGGACCAGGGTCGATACCCATCGCCACATGTCCATCCAGCACATCGCGTAGTGCCTGCATGACGCGGGGATCCGCACCCTCGTCGGCATCGGCAGGCAGCTGTGCGGCGGTCCAATCATGCAGGCGATCAATGCGCTCAAACATCACCGCGCGCAGCCATGGCCGCAGCGGCCAGGTGCGATGGCCGCGTTCGGCGAGCAGCAGTACGGCCTGGTCCAGCAGCGCATTGGCGCCACGCACCCATTCGGTGGCGCCACCCGCAGCCACGGCGATGGTCAGTGGTGCCGGTGCCCGATGCAGCTTCAACGGCCTGCGCAGCTCAAGCTCCAGGTCGCGGGCATCGCGCTGGGTCTCGGTTTCCACCAGGCCACCCGCATCCAGGTCGAAGAACTCGAACCAGCGCCGGTGCAGGGATGCAATCC
>JAFAFF010000090.1 GCA_023423605.1 Pseudomonadota bacterium | reverse complement strand
AGCCTTACTACGACAGCGACCTGTCCTTCGACGAATACGAACCGGCCTACCGCCTCGGTCACCAGTCGCGTGCGCAGGACATGATCCGCGCCTACGAGGACGTTGAGCGCGAGCTGGAAACGCGCTGGGCAACCGAACGTGGCCAGAGTCGTCTGGAATGGACGCAGGCGCGCCACGCGGTGAAGCGCGGCTGGGAGGATGCACTCAATGTGGATCCGCGCCTGGGCCATCTGGACAAGGGCACACCGCGCGGCACCTGACCAGGCCAGCGGCGGCGCGCGATGGATGGAGCCGGCCTTCGGGCCGGCTTCTTCGTCAGGCACGCCTGAACGCCACTGCCCGCACGGATCCCGTGCTTCACCGCGCGCCTGGTAGTGCGCAAGGCTGATGCAGGCCTGCCCCAGGTGGTATACAGGATGCGTTTGGCCATCCGCATCCCCGCCTGGAGATACCCATGACCCGCAAGTTGCTGCTTACCCTCGCCATCGGATTGACCCCCGCACTGGCCACGACTGCCTGTGGTGCCGCCGGCCCGGACCGCTCGGCGCCGGCCGCCACCGCCACGAGGACGGCCGATGCCGGGCAGCCGGGACGGCCCTTCCAGTCCACTGAAATCGCCACCTTCGATGAGCCCTGGGCGATGACTTTCCTGCCGGACGGCAGCCTGCTGGTCACTGAAAAGCGCGGCCGCCTGCAGCATCTGGATATCGCCAGCGGCGGCAAGCATGAAATCACCGGCGGGCCGAAGGTGGCCTACGGTGGCCAGGGCGGCTTCGGCGACGTCGTGCTGCATCCGGATTTCGCCAATAACCAGCTGGTATACCTGAGCTTTGCGGAAGAAGGCAGCAACGATACACGCGGTGCGGCGGTGGCACGCGCCAGGCTGGTGCTGGCCGAAGATGGCAGCGGATCGTTGCAGGATCTGGCGGTGATCTGGCGCCAGGTGCCCAAGGTCAGCGGCGGGGGCCATTATGGTCATCGCATCGCGTTCGGAGCCGACGGCAAGCTGTGGATCACATCCAGCGAGCGGCAGAAGTTCACGCCGGCGCAGGACATGGCCAGCAACCTCGGCAAGATCATCCGCCTGAACGACGACGGCAGCGTGCCGTCGGACAATCCCTTCGCCTCGCAGGGCGGCGTGGCCGCCCAGGTGTGGTCGCTGGGGCACCGCAACATGCTGGGCATCGCCTTCGATGGCGAGGGGCGCCTGTGGGTGCATGAGATGGGTCCGGCCGGCGGCGATGAACTGAACCTGATCGAACGCGGTGCGAACTACGGCTACCCGGTGGTTTCCAACGGCGACCACTACGATGGCCGGCCGATTCCCGACCACGACACACGGCCCGAATTCGCCGCGCCGAAGGTGACCTGGAATCCGGTCATTTCGCCGGCAGGCCTGCTGATCTACAGCGGCGACCTGTTCCCGCAGTGGAAGGGCAGCGGTTTCATCGGCGGGCTGTCCTCGCAGTCGCTGGTGCGCATCGCATTCGACGGCGACAGCGCGCGCGAGGCCGAGCGTTTCAACATGGGCGCACGCATCCGCGAGGTGGAACAGGGCCCCGATGGCGCCGTGTGGGTGCTGGAAGATGGCAACAAGGCGCGCCTGCTGAAGCTCACGCCGGCATCCTGATCGCCCCGGCGCGGCCCGCTGCCTGCCATCGCGCATGCGACGTCACTGCTGGATGGTGACCACCTTGACGTCGCTGCGGGTGCAGGCCGTGTCTTCGCACGTTCCATTCAGCCATACCTGGCCGTTGCCGATCATCACGCCCTGCCAATTGGCGAATACGGTGTCGAAGGACTGCGCGGTGATCGCGCGCGCCACCGGCGGCGTGACGATGCTGTCGTACTCACGCTGGAAGGTGGCCGCATCTGCAATCTCCCGCGTGTTGCCGTCGGTATCCACGCGCACCGGGTAACGCACCAGCATGGCGACTGCGGCCCGGTCGCCACTGGCCACGCCCTGCTGCAGCGCCTTGAATACCTGTTCGTACTGGTCGGCGTCACCCAGCAATCTATCGATGCGCGCGCGTGTTTCATCCAGCGCACCCGCCGATGGTGCTGCATCAGGCTGCTGGACAGGCGCTGCGGCGGAATCCCCGGTAGCGCCGTTGGCATCATCCAGCATCTCCGGAGCGCGCATCGGCGGTGGCTCGGCCAGATCCGTGCTGGAGGCCGCAGGCTGCGTACCGGCCGTTGCCGCGGCATCCTCGGTACTGCCGCAGGCAGCCAGCCACAGGGGACAGGCCAGCAGCAGGGAAAACATCAGCGAATGACTCGCGCGCATCGGGACCTCCCGTGGTCTTGAAGAATCCGCAGCCTAGTGCGCCCGGTGTGAGCCGCAGATGCATGGACGGCGACAGCACTGCAGCGCCATGCGGCGCGGATCATGGCGACGCGCCATCTGCGACACCTGCCGGTTGTCAGCCGGCCAACAGTTCAAACTGCACCGGTTCTCCGCTGAGCGAGGACGCGCACACCCATACATCGAAGAAGCCCGGTTCGGCACGCAGCACGCCGTCGCGGCCGGTGAACGCCAGCTGGGAACGGTCCAGGGTGAACACCACCTCGGTGGATTCGCCCGGTTGCAGCGGCACCTTGCGGAAGTCCTTCAGTTCACGCACAGGACGCACGCGGCTGGCAACGCGGTCATGGATGTAGAGCTGCACCACCTCCTCGCCTGCAACGGCGCCGGTGTTGGTCAGCGTGGTGGTGATGGTGAGCGTTTCGTCCCAGCCCAGGCGTTCGCTGTGCAGCCGCGGTACGCCGTAGGCAAAGGTGGTGTAGCCGATGCCATGGCCGAAGGCGTACAGCGGCTCGTTGGGAATCTCGCGCCAGCGTGCCTTGAACTCGGACATCGTCGGCAGTTCCGGGCGCCCGGTGCGGGGATGGTTGTAGAAGTACGGCTGCTGGCCGGATACCTGTGGAAAGCTCACCGGCAGGCGCGCGGACGGGTTGTAGTCGCCGAACAGCACATCTGCCACCGCATGCCCGGTCTGGGTACCCAGGAACCAGGTCACCGCCACCGCCTGCGCATTGCGCACCGCGCCATGCAGCGCAAGCGCGCGACCATTGCGCAGCAGCACCACCAACGGCTTGCCGGTCATCGCCACCGCTTCGGCCAGTGCCTGCTGGGCGGGCGGCAGGGTGATCTCCACGCGTGACTGTGCTTCGCCGCTGTAGCGTTGCGGCTCGCCCAGTGCCAGTACCGCTACATCGGCACGCAGGGCAGCGGCCACGGCGGCCTCGATGCCACCCGGCAGCGCCGCTTCCAGCTCGCAGCCGGGCACGATTTCCAGCAGCGTCTCGTCGCTGATGGCAGCGCGCACACCGGTTTCCAGGTCCACGTAACGCGACGTGTCGCCGAACAGCGTCCAGCAGCCTTCGATATTCTCGCGGTCCTGTACGAACGGGCCGATCAGGGCGATCTTCTGGCCATCCTTCCGCAACGGCAACACCGCCGCTTCATTTTTCAGCAGCACGATGGAACGCCGCGCGGCATCGCGCGAAAGCGCGTCATGGGGCGCGATATGCGAGGTGTCGGCCTCGCGCGCGGGATCCAGCGAACGGTAAGGATCGTCGAACAGGCCGATGGTTTCCTTCAGCCACAGGATGCGGCGCACGCCTTCATCCAGAACCGCCATGGGGACGTCGCCGCTCTCCACCAGGCCGGGCAGATGGTCGGCATAGAAGCCGCTCTGCATGCTCAGGTCGAGCCCGGCGGTGAACGCCTTGGCGGTGGCGTCGCGGTCGTCGGCGGCATAACCGTGTGCCACCAGTTCCATGTCGGCGGTGTAGTCCGAGATCACCACGCCGGGGAACTTCCATTCGCCACGCAGGATGTCGGTGAGCAGTTCGGCATTGGCGCTGGCCGGTACGCCGTTGATGTCGTTGAACGAGGACATCACGGTAATGGCGCCAGCATCGAAAGCGGCCTTGAACGGCGGCAGGTGCACATCGCGCAGCGTCTGCGGCGAGATGTCCACCATGTTGTATTCCATGCCGGCCATCACCGCACCGTAGGCGGCGAAATGCTTCGGCGTGGCCAGCAGGGCATCCTGCGCGCGCAGGTCGTCACCCTGGAAGCCACGCACGCGCGCGGCGGCGAACACGCAGCCCAGCACCACGTCCTCGCCCGCGCCTTCGGCACCGCGTCCCCAGCGCTGGTCGCGGGCGATGTCCACCGCCGGTGCGTAGGTCCAGTGCAGGCCGGCGGCGGTGGCTTCCACGGCGGTGGCGCGCGCGGTGCGCCGGGCAAGCTCCGGTTCGAAACTTGCCGCTTCGCCGAGGGGGATGGGGAACACCGTGCGCATGCCGTGAATCACGTCCGCGGCAAGGATGACCGGAATGCCGAGCCGGCTTTCTTCCAGCGCCACCTGCTGGATGCGACGCCCCAGTTCCGCGCCCACGCCATTGAACAGGGAACCGACCTTGCCCTCGCGGACCTGCTGCAGCACCTGGTCGGCATTGCGCACATTGGCTTCCGGATTCACGTCCGGCGCGAACGGACGAACCATGTCGGCAAATACTCCCAACTGCCCCACCTTTTCTTCGATGGTCATCTGGGCGATCAGGGATTCGATACGTTCGGAGGCCACCGGCGATCCTTGTGAAAACGTTTACAATTGCGACATTCTAGCCCGATCAGGTCATTGTCGGCATCCGCCGGCTGCCCAGCCTGAAGGATACACAGCCGCGGGTCGGATGGCGCGCGGCTGCCGGCAGGCAATGCGGCCAAGCCGGGCAGAGCCCGGCTCTACCCGCGTCGGACGTCCATCAACATGGCATCGCTGGACGCCTGGAACACCCGCAACCCGAAGGCCGGCAGGATCGCCAGCAGGTGGTCGAAGATGTCCGACTGCACGCCTTCGTACTCGCTCCATGCGGTGCTGCGGGTGAAGCAGTAGATTTCCAGCGGCAGGCCTTCGGTGGTCGGTTGCAGCTGGCGCACCAGCAGGGTCATGTCCGGGTGGATGCCCGGGTGGCTCTGCAGGTAACGCTCCACGTAGGCCCGGAAGGTACCCAGGTTGGTGACGCGGCGGCTGTTGATCTCGTCCATGCCGCGCTCGCGCAACTGCGTGTTCCACTGCGCCAGTTCTTCGTCCTTGCCGCGCAGGTAATCGGACAGCAGCGCGAACTGTCCCAGCCGCGCCCGGTCCTGGTCGCCGATGAAGCCCACGCTGTGCTGGTCCAGATACAGCGAGCGCTTGATCCGGCGCCCGCCGGCCTCCTGCATGCCGCGCCAGTTCTTGAACGATTCGGTGACCAGTTTCTTGGTCGGGATGGTGGTGATGGTCTTGTCGAAATTCTGCACGGTGACCGTATGCAGGGCGATATCGATGACATCGCCATCGGCATTCTGGCTGGGCATTTCAATCCAGTCGCCCATGCGGATACGTCCATCGCCGCTGATCTGCACGCTGGCCACCAGCGAAAGGATGGTGTCCTGGAAAACCAGCATCAGCACCGCGGTGGCCGCGCCCAGGCCGGTGACCAGGTAGCGCAGGTCCACGCCCGCCAGCGTGGCAACGATGGACAGGCCGGCAATGACGAAGATGATGATCTTTGCGACCTGCAGGTAACCCTTGATCGGTTTGTTGCGTGCATCCGGACGGCGTTCGTAGAGATCGTTGGCGGCGTCCAGTGCGTGCGAGAGAGCCAGCGAAAGCGTCAGCACCGCCCACGCCTGGCAGGCACCGACGACGAAGGACACCAGGCCCGGCGGCAGGTCCGGCACATGCCGGATACCCGACGCGATGACCTGGCTGGGCACCACGTTGGAAAGCCGTGAGATGACCCGCATCAGATGGCTGCCGCGGCCGGCATGATGGCCAGGGAGGCGGGTGAGCAGGCGACGCAGGCCACGCAGCAGGATGTGCTTGGTGATCCAGTTGGCGAGCACGGCGGCGACCACCAGCGCTCCCAGCATCAGCCCGAGGTAGGCGCCCGGATACGGGGCCAGGGATTCCTGCAGGCGGTCCAGCCACTGCACACTTTCTGTTGCGTTCACCATGTTTTCCACTTCCTTTGAATCGTGCGCCGACATCCGTCGAACGCGGGGATGCACCGCGCGGTACGCGGTCGCCGGCCAGCAGCCGGCATTACAGGGAGGAACTGCGCTCGCGCTCGATGATCACGCCCACCGCGCGCGCGCCACGCACTGCTCCGGGCTTGCTCAGCTTCAGGCGAAGCCAGCTCACGTCGAACTCGTCCAGCACGATTTCCGCGCAGCGCTCGGCCAGCGTTTCCACCAGGCCGAAGTCCGAGTTCCGCACATAGTCCTCCAGCCGCTTGCTTACGGCCTTGTAGTTCAGGGTATGGGCGATATCGTCGCTGGCCGCGGGCCGACGGTTGTCGAAGCCCATTTCCAGGTCGAATACGAGGTCCTGGCGAATGCGCCGTTCCCAGTCATAGATACCAATGAGGGCATCGATTGTCAGCCCTTCGATGAACACTTTGTCCATGCCACCCTGCAACACGATGGAGAGGGAGCCATGGTAACGGGGCACAGCGCAGGGTGCAGGCCTGCTCCGTGAACGGAAGCGCGTGGCGACCGGGATGTGTCATTTACGTCAGTTTCAAACAGCCAGTTCTTCTCGGATGATGGATATCACGGGAAGCACGCTCACCTGCATCGGCATTCCCAGCGACCCAGGCAACGAAAGCGCTTCGCGCCGATGCTTCCGGAATTCAACGGACAAGCCGCGTCAGCGTCAGCGTCAGCGATCAGATGATCGTCAATCACACCGCCGGCAGCGTTGCCATGTCCCAGCGCGGGGTGACATCCACGTTCGGCGGACTGTGCTGGCCTGCCTGCAGCCGCAGCGCACCGGCAAAGGCGATCATCGCACCGTTGTCCGTGCACAGCGCCGGGCGCGGGAAACAGGCCCTCCCGCCCAGGCGCGCGGCCATTTCCTGCAGGCGCGCCCGCAGACGCTTGTTGGCCCCCACGCCCCCTGCCACCACGATCACATTGGTGCCCGCTGCTTCCAGCGCGCGCCCGCACTTGATCGCCAGCGTGTCCACCACGGCATCCTCGAAACCGCGGGCGATGTCGGCACGGGTCTGCGGACTCTGGTCGCTGTCGCGCCAGGCCAGCAGCACCTGGGTCTTCAGGCCGGAAAAGCTGAAATCCAGCCCGGGTCGATCGGTCATGGGGCGCGAGAAGCGGAAGGCACCCGGCCGGCCCTGTTCAGCCAGCGCCGCCAGCTGCGGACCACCGGGATACGGCAGGCCCATCATCTTGGCGGTCTTGTCGAAGGCCTCGCCGGCGGCATCGTCCAGCGTTTCACCCAGCAGCCGGTACTGGCCGATGGCATCCACCGCCACCAGCTGGGTGTGGCCGCCAGACACCAGCAGTGCCACGAACGGCGGCGCCGGTGGATCGTCCTCCATCAAGGGGGCCAGCAGGTGGCCTTCCATGTGATGCACGCCGATGGCCGGCACCTCCAATGCCCAGGCCAGCGAGCGCGCCACGCCTGCCCCCACCAGCAGCGCGCCGACCAGGCCGGGGCCGGCGGTATAGGCCACGCCGTCGATATCGCCGATGGCCATCCCGGCGTCCCCCAGGGTCTGCCGGATCAACGGCAGCAGCTTGCGGACGTGGTCGCGACTGGCCAGTTCAGGCACCACCCCGCCGTATTCCGCATGCAGGGCAATCTGGCTGTACACCGCATGGGCGCGCAGGGCGGCAGGGCCGGACAGGTCGGTGTCATACACCGCCACGCCGGTCTCATCACAGGAAGATTCGATACCAAGGACTCGCATGTGCTGTATTATGCGCCCCCTGCCTGCCCCTCGGGGACAGCGCAGACCCTTGAGATGCGGGCGGACTGGCCGGAACACGGACCGGGTTGCTTGCAGTTTGTCGATTTGCCGCTATAATGTGCGGCTCGCCGGGCGTGACCCGGTTCTACTGTGTCCCGGAGATTCCATGCCCAGCGTCAAAGTCCGCGAGAACGAGCCCTTCGAGTTTGCTCTTCGCCGCTTCAAGCGCACTTG
>JAFAFF010000072.1 GCA_023423605.1 Pseudomonadota bacterium | reverse complement strand
GTGCGGCAGGAGCCGCACCCGAGCTTACATGGACGTACTTGCAGCGGGTCCTGCCCACCCCATCCGCCCGGCCGGCCCAATCCAACGGCCAACCACGAGGGGCTTCGCCGTTCGCCGACAGCCTGATGCGGGATAATGCCTGCATGGACACCATCCGCATCGCTACCCGCAAGAGCCCGCTCGCCCTCTGGCAGAGCGAACACGTCGCTGACCGTCTGCGCCAGGCCCATCCCGGCCTGCACGTGGAACTGGTTCCCATGAGCACCCGCGGCGATGAGGTGCTGGACCGCTCGCTGGCGGCCATCGGTGGCAAGGGGCTGTTCCTGAAGGAACTGGAACTGGCGATGCTGCGTGGCGATGCCGACTGTGCCGTGCATTCGCTGAAGGATGTACCGATGGAACTGGATGCGCCCTTCGCGCTGCCGGCGATCCTGCCGCGGCATGACCCGGCAGACGGCTTCGTGTCGAACCTGTATGCCTCGCTGGATGCGCTGCCGCTGGGCGCACGCGTGGGGACGTCATCGCTGCGCCGCCAGGCCCAGCTGCGTGCGGCAAGGCCGGATCTGGAGCTGCTTGACCTGCGCGGCAACGTCAACACACGGTTGGCCAAGCTGGACAATGGCGGCTACGACGCCATCGTGCTGGCCGTGGCGGGGCTGGAGCGGCTTGGCCTGGGCGAACGCATCGTCGCACGCCTGCAGCCGCCGGACTGGTTGCCCGCTCCGGCGCAGGGAGCCGTGGCGGTGGAATGCGATGGGGGCAATGCGTCGCTGAGGGCGCTGTTTGCGACGCTGGATGATGCGGATACGCGCGCCTGCGTGGAAGCCGAGCGGGCAATGAACCGGGCACTGCATGGCAGCTGCCACGTACCCGTGGCGGCGATCGCGCGTTGGCAGGGCAGCGATCTGCATCTGCAAGGGCTGGTAGGCAGCGCAGCCGATGGCCGTGCGGTACGTGCCGAAGCCACAGGGCCGGGCACCGATCCGGAAACACTGGGCCAGCGTGTGGCATCGATGCTGGTGGACGCGGGCGCGAGGGAACTGCTGGACGTGTGAGGAGCTTGCGTGAGCCGGGCAGAGCCAGAAGCCGGGCAGAGCCCGGCTCTACGTGTCGTGGGCCTTATTTGAAGGTGTAGACCACGTTCATCGTGGTCAGGGTGTCGGTCTTCTGCTTGTCCTCGGCCACGTCGCTGTTGTGGCGCGCCTGCCAGGCGGCCTTCAGCGCCAGGTGTTCGTTCATGCTCACCGAAATACCCAGGTCGTTCTGCGCGAAGGTGTTGTACGAACCGGATTCCACCAGCAGGGTGTTGACCAGGTCGGTGTTGGGGGTCAGCGAATACTTGATGTCGAAAAAGCCACGGCCGATCAGGCCACTGCGGGTTTGATCGTCTTCGGTGCTGTGGGTGCGGCGCACACCGGGGCCGATCTGCGCGTCCAGCGAGAAGCGCTCGTTGTCCAGCAGCCGGGTGCCGTAACCCAGACCGAACGATGCCTGGCGGTCATAGGTGGCGAAATCATCCTGTTCGTAGCGCACCGTGGCGGTGATCTGCCGGTGTTCACCCAGCTGCAGCGCGCTGCCGGCACTGCCGGTGTAGCGGTTGGCGGTGGTGTTGGTGACCCGGTTGGTGGTGCCGTCGTCGTTGGTCTGCACCGATTCGGAACGCGAACGCAGGCCGAACAGGTCCATGCTGTGAACCCAGTCGTCGTCGGTGTAACGCAGGCGCAGGCGGCCATTGGCACTTTCGGTGGTGCTGTTGCCGCGTGCCGATGCGTAGCCCAGTTCACCGCCGCTGCCGCTCCAGGGAGAGGTCATCGCCGCCAGTTCGGCGGGATCCTGCGCGAATGCCGCGGGTGCGGCCAGCAGCAGGGGAAACAGCAGTGAAACGCGCAGGGACATCGGGGTTCTCCGGGAAAGTCGGGCAAACGAGCGAAGGGAGATGATAACGTCAACCTCCGGTCGCCTCGACCGCAGGTCCGGCGGTGCTTCAGTCGGCGTTTCTGCATCCGGTGGCTGCGTTTTCCACGCGCGGGCCGCTCAGGGATCGGCAACAGTCAACGTAGGGTCGTTCAACCGCGAATAGCGCAATGTGATGCGGTACGGCTGGTTGCCGTTGAAACCATCGCGCTGGATCTGCCGTGGCAGACCATCCGTGGCAATCCAGTACTGCAGCGTTTCGCCACTGCCGGCGGGGCCGTCCAGGCGATAGCGGCGGGTGGCCGTGCCGGTGATGTCTTCAACGCCCAGGTCCTGTACCGCCAGATCCTGCAGCGCAGCGGTCCCGGGCAGTGGATTGCGCCATTGCTCCAGCGTTCCGGCCGGCACCGGCACCTGCTGCATGCGCCCTTCGGCCCTCAGGAAAAAGGTGTCGCCGATGATCGTCTGCGGACCGCCCGGACCCTGCAGCAGATAGCGGTCCGGAGCCACGTAATCCATTGACGTCCTGACCACCTGGCCGGGCTGGGTGCCATGCAGGCTCATGTCCGCATGGAAGCTGCGCAAGGCGGCGAAGCGCTGGCTCGCCGACAACACCGCCTGCAGCGGATCGCTGGCCGCGGCGGGTGGAGCGGCCGGAACGCCCGGTACGGCAGTGGGCGCCGGGGCGGGAGAGGGTTGCGAACAGGCGGCCAGCAGGCCGGCCAGGGCCACCAGGATCAGCGGGAGGGCACGCATGCGCAAGAGGAGTCGCGGGACGGATCGACACGATAGCCGATCAACGACGCCACGATGGGCCTTGACTCGGACATAATCGGGGGCATGGACCGATACGAACGCATCACCGCCCTGCATCGTCTGCTCAAGTCCGCCCGCTATCCGGTCACGGTGGCGACGCTGCAGGACACCCTGGGGTGTTCCCGCGCGACGGTATATCGCGATCTGGCCTTCCTGCGCGATGCATTGATGGCGCCAATCGAAGGGGATGGTGAGGCCGGATTCCGTTACCTGGCCGATGAGAGTGACCGATTCGAGCTGCCAGGGCTGTGGTTGAGCTCGGAAGAGCTGCATGCGCTGCTGGCCTCGCAGCATCTGCTGGCGCGGACAGGCGGGGGGGTGCTGTCGTCGGTGCTGGCTCCGCTGCAGCAGCGCATCGAAGGCCTGCTGGCTGCCCAGGCGGGTGTATCCAGCTGGCCGGTGGACCGGGTGCGGGTGATTCCGCACCGCGTGCGGAAGTTCGACGAAGCCAGCTTCCGCAGTGTCGCCTCTGCCGTGCTGGAACGGCGCCAGCTGGCCTTTGAATACCGCGCGCGCTCCACCGACGAGGCGACCCGCCGCACGGTCTCCCCGCAGCGGCTGACCCATTACCGCGACAACTGGTATCTCGATGCCTGGGACCATGATCGCGAAGCGCTGCGCAGTTTTGCGGTGGACCGCATCAACAAGGCACGGGTGGTGGATGCGCCGGCCACCGATATCGATGAGGGCGAACTGGACGCGCAGCTGGGGGCCAGCTACGGTATTTTCTCCGGCGCGCCGAAGGGCTGGGCGACCATCGTGTTCAGCGCCAAGGCCGCGCGCTGGGTGGCCGACGAACACTGGCACGCCAACCAGCAGGGCCGCTTCCTGGCAGATGGCCGTTACGAGCTCAAGGTGCCCTACAGTGTTTCGCGCGAGCTGCTGATGGATGTGCTGCACTACGGTTCGGATGCCGAAATCATCGAGCCGGTGATGCTGCGCGAGCAGGCCAAGAGCCTGCTGGCGCTGGCGCTCAGCAATTACGAATGACCCTCCCCCCGAGATACTGTCCAAGATGAAGAAGACGCTGTTGTTTTCCCTGTTCGCCGCGTTGGCACTGAGTGCCTGTGGCAAGTCCGGCGATACGTCGCAGAAGCTGGTGGTTGCCGCGACCGCGGTGCCGCACGCGGAGATCCTGGACGTGGTCAAGCCGATGCTGAAGGAGCAGGGCGTGGACCTGGATGTGCGTGTGTTCAACGATTACGTGCAGCCCAACGACCAGCTGGTGCAGAAGCAGGTGGACGTGAATTATTTCCAGACCGAGCCCTACCTGGACGCGTACAACCGCGACCGCCGGACCGGACTGGTCACCGTGACCGGTGTGCATATCGAGCCGTTCGGTGCCTATTCGCGCAAGGTGAAATCGCTGGACGAACTGCGCGACGGTGCCGACGTGGTGATTCCCAACGATCCGAGCAACAACAGCCGCGCGCTGATCCTGCTGCATCATGCCGGCGTGATCCAGCTGAAGGATCCGGCCAATGCGCTGGCAACGCAGCGCGACATCACCGCCAACCCGAAGCACCTGAAGTTCCGCGAGCTGGATTCGGCGATGCTGCCGCGTGTGCTCGACCAGGTGGATCTGGCGTTGATCAACACCAACTATGCGCTGGATGCGGGCCTGAACCCGACCGAGGACGCGTTGGCGATCGAAAGCAAGGATTCGCCGTATGTGAACTTCCTGGTGGCGCGCCCGGACAACAAGGACGACGCGCGCGTGCAGAAGCTGGCGCAGGCGCTGACCAGTCCGCAGGTGAAGGAATTCATCGAGCGGAAGTACAAGGGCGCGGTGTTGCCGGCGTTCTGAGGGAGGGTTGCTTTCCGGATTGCCGGGCAGAGCCCGGCACTACGCGGGGCTTCCAGATTGCCGGGCAGAGCCCGGCACTACCGGTCAGCCCACGTGGAAGGCGAGGGTGGCGGCGACGGCCTGCTGCCATCCGGCATAGAGCTGCTCCCGTCGGGCTGCCGCCATCTGCGGCTCGAAGCGCCGGTCCAGGCCCCATTGCGCGCTGATCTGCTTGCGGCTTTCCCAGAATCCGGTCGCCAGGCCGGCCAGGCAGGCGGCGCCGAAGGCAGTTGTTTCGGCCATCCGTGGCCGCAGCACCGGCACGCCGAGCAGATCGCTCTGGAACTGCACCATGAAGTCATTGGCCATGGCACCGCCATCGGCACGCAGTTCCTTCAGCTGGATGCCCGCATCTGCCTCCATCGCCGCCAGTACGTCCCGGGTCTGGTAGGCCATCGATTCCACCGCGGCGCGGATGAAGTGCTCCTTGCTGGTGCCGCGGGTGACGCCGAACATCGCGCCGCGCACATCGCTGCGCCAATACGGCGCCCCCAGGCCGACGAACGCGGGCACCAGGTAGACGCCGCCGCTGTCGGGTACGCGTTCGGCGTAAGCTTGGCAATCGCTCGATTTTCCGAACATCCGCAGGCCATCGCGCAGCCACTGCACCACCGAGCCGGCGACGAATATCGACCCTTCCAGCGCGTACTGCACCTTGCCGTCGATGCCCCACGCGATGGTGGTCAACAGCCCGTTGCTGGAATGGACCGCCTTGTCGCCGGTGTTCATCAGCATGAAGCAGCCGGTGCCATAGGTGTTCTTGGCCATGCCCGGTTCAAAGCACGCATGGCCGAACAGCGCGGCCTGCTGGTCGCCGGCGATGCCGGCAATCGGGATCTGCCGATCGAAGAAGAACTGCGGGCGGGTGTGGCCAAGGATCCCGCTGCTGCTGCGTACCTCGGGGAGCATCGCTCGGGGAATGTCCAGCAGCGCCAGCAGCGTGTCGTCCCAGCGCAGCTCATGGATATCGAACAGCAGGGTGCGTGCGGCATTGGTGTAATCGGTGACATGCGCCGCACCGCCGGTCAGGTTCCACACCAGCCAGCTGTCGATGGTTCCGAACAGCAGTTCACCGCGCTCGGCGCGCGCCTGCGCGCCCTGCACATGGTCGAGGATCCAGCGTATCTTGGTCGCTGAAAAATACGCGTCCACAAGCAGTCCCGTCCTGCGCCGGAACAATGGTTCATGCCCATCGGCCTTCAGGCGTTCGCATAGCCCATGGCTCTGCCGCGACTGCCAGACCACTGCATTGTGGATCGGCTGGCCGGTGCGCCTGTCCCACACCACCGTGGTTTCGCGCTGGTTGGTGATGCCGATGCCGGCGATGCGGCGCGGGTCGATCTGCTCGCGGTTGAGCAGTTCGGTGATGGTGGTATAGACC
>JAFAFF010000042.1 GCA_023423605.1 Pseudomonadota bacterium | reverse complement strand
TCAGCCGGGCAGAGCCCGGCTCTACGGGGCGCTGCGCGCTATCATTCCTGCCTGCTTCCAGGAACTGTTTCCATGACTGCCGAAATTCTTGTACCCGTTGCCTTCGGCGAGCTGCTCGACAAGATCTCCATCCTGCAGATCAAGGCCGAGCGCATCACCGACGAGACCAAGCTGGCCAACGTGCGCACCGAGCTGTCGGCGCTGGAGAAGACCTGGATGTCGCATCCGGCAGGCGGCAAGGATGTGGCGCAGCTGCGGTCCGATCTGAAAGCGGTCAACGAGCGGTTGTGGGATATCGAGGACGACATCCGCCTGCAGGACAAGGCCGGTGAATTCGGCGCACGTTTCATCGAACTGGCGCGTAGCGTCTACCTGCAGAACGACGAACGTGCGCGCATCAAGAAAGCGATCAACCTGGCGCTGGGCTCGGCGTACGTCGAAGAGAAGTCCTACAAGGACTACGCCCCGCGCACCTGAGGCGGCGGGGCAGCACGGGCCATCTCAGGCCAGGTGGTCGTCCACGTAGCGCTCGAAGGCAGCAATGGCATCCTCGACGGTGATCAACTGCATGACATCGTCGAATTCGATCTTGGTGCCCCATTTCAGTGCACTGGCCGGCTTGCCCAGGAACCGGCGCGCGGCATCGTCGTACCGGTCCACGCAATAGCGACGATCTGAATACGGTCCGCTGCGGTGCGGGTTGCTGGCGGCATGCAGGCCCAGCACCTTGGTGCCCATCGCATTGGCGATGTGCATGGGACCCGAGTCCGGCGTCATCACCAGCGCGGCACGCGCCAGCAAGGCCGGCAGCTGCTTCAGCGTGTCCTTGCCCACCAGGTCCAGGGCCGGCTGTGCCAGCTGGGCTTGGATGGCATCGGCCGTGGCGCGTTCCAGTTCGCTGCGGCCACCGCACAGCACCACCCGCCAACCGCGCGCGTTGGCATGGTTGGCCACCGCCGCATGCCGGTCGGCGTACCAGTTGCGGCGCTCATGGCTGGAACACGGCGAAATCATCAATACGGGCCGGCCATCATCTTCCCACTGCGCCCGTGTCCAGGCGTGTGCAGCATCCGGCACCGCCAGGTCCCAGCTGACCTCGGTCTGCTTCAGGCCGAGCGGTTCACAGAAGCTGCCGATGGCATCCAGCACGTGGATACCCGGGCGGTCGGGAATACGCTCGTTGATGAAAAGGCCATGCAGGTCCTTGGAGCGGCTGCGGTCATACCCGATGCGTCGATGGGCGCGTATGAAGGCCGACAGCACGTTGGCGCGGAAGGCCACCTGCATCTGCAGCAGCGCATCGAAGCGCACTGGTGGCAACTCGCTGCGCAGCGCCTTCATGCCGGCCAGGCCGCTCTTCTTGTCGTAGGCGTGGAAGGTCACCCCGGGCAGGCCATCGAGCAGTTTCAAGCCCACCTTGTCGATGATCCAGTGGATGCTTGCGCCCGGTCGCGCCGCCTGCAGCGTGCGGACCAGCGGCACCACATGGGTCACATCCCCGAGCGCGGACAGGCGCAGAAGGCACAAGGAAGGGGACGTTGATGCCATGGTGTTGTTAGACTCGAAAGAATGGTCGCATTCGACGCCAATGAAGCACTGACGCCCTGCCGCGAAGGTCGCGGGATGGGTGCCATTCTGTTCGACCGCGAGCGGCTGCGGCAAGCCGAGGCAAGCCTGTTCTCGCCGCAGCACTGGGGCGAGCGCGCGCGTCCGGTGGACGAAGGCGGACGTGGCGGGGCGTGGTTTGTCGATGCGCCGTTCGGCGCCAGCGTGCTCCGCCATTACCGGCGCGGTGGCATGGTGGCTCGCCTGGTGCAGGACCGGTATCTATGGCGCGGGTCCGAACATACCCGCAGCTTTGCCGAATTCCGCCTGATGCGGGCGTTGCGCGCGCTGAAGCTGCCGGTGCCGCGTCCCATCGCGGCGTTCTACATGCGCGAAGGGCTGAGCTACCGCTGCGCGATCCTGATGGAGCGCATCGAAGGCGTGCGCTCGCTGGCCGACCGCGCGCTGGTGGCGGGCCGGGGCGCGCCGTGGGAAGAGACCGGCAGGCTGGTCGCTCGTTTCCATCGCGCGGGATTGGACCATGCCGACCTCAATGCCCACAACATCCTGTTCGATGGCAATGGACATGGCTGGCTGATCGATTTCGACCGCGGCGTACAGCGTATTCCGGCGACCGCCTGGCGCGAACGCAACCTGAAGCGGCTGCTGCGCTCGCTGGTCAAGCTGCGCGGCGAGCGCAGCGTGGATGAAGTGGAAAAGGACTTCGCGCGCCTGCGCAGGGCCTACGATCTGGCCTGGAACCGGGGCACCTGATGGACTGGATGCTGCGTTTCCTGGGCGTCGGCAACGCATCGGCGGTGGAGCTGGGTTCGCCGATGGCGGTCATCGAGTGCGACGGCCGGCCCTGGTTGACCATCGACTGCGGTGGTGAAGGCCTGACCACCTTCCAGGCCCAGTATGGGCACATGCCGCAGGCGGTGTTCGTCACCCACGTCCACCTGGACCATGTGGCCGGTTTCGAGCGGTTGTTCGTGGATACCTTCTTCAGTGCGCAGCGGCGCGGCAAGGTGCGGCTGTATGTGCCGGCGCCGGTGGTGCCGTTGCTGCACCGGCGCATAGGCGATTACCCCAACGTGCTGGCCGAAGGCGGCGCGAACTTCTGGGATGCGTTCCAGCTGATCGTGGTGGGCGACGCGTTCTGGCATGAGGGGGTGCGCCTGGAGGTGTTTCCGGTGCGCCACCACTGGCCGGAGACCGCTTACGGTCTGCGGCTGAAGGGTGCGTTGACCTGGAGCGGGGATACGCGGCCGATTCCGGAAATGCTGGCGCGCTTCGCCGATGACAATGAACTCATCGCCCATGACTGCGGGTTGCATGGCAATCCATCGCATACCGGGGTGGATGACCTGGAGCGCGAATACAGTGCCGCGTTGCAGGCGCGGATGATGCTCTATCACTACGCCAGCGCTGCCGATGGCCAGGCGCTGCGCGCGCGTGGGCACCGCGTGGCCCGGCCCGGCGAGTGCGTGCCGTTGGCCGCACCCACGGCGATGCACGTGTTGGCGCAGGAGCGACCCTGACACGCCGGGTGGCGTAACCGTAGTGCCGGGCTCCGCCCGGCAAGCCCGGCAATGCCGTGGCAGCGGGTGGACAGCCGGGCAGAGCCCGGCTCTACGCGGCAATGTTGTGGCAGCGAGCGACCAGCCGGGCAGAGCCCGGCGCTACGCGCCCAGCCGGTCCGTGCAGCGCAGAACATGATCGTTGAAAAGGTGGCGGCCCCGCCGGCTGACCTCGGCGCCCGCGTCGATCGATACCGTTGCTGCCTTCCGGCCCTGGCGGGATTTTCGATCTAGCGTCGCGAGGGGCCGACGGGGCCGCCATAGAGACGTGGTCACCCTGAAGGTGGCCGGTTCGCAGAGCAGGACGCGGCGCGCGGCGCCAGCACCCTTCTCCGCACTACACATCGCGGTGGGCGACGGCAGGCGCGCATTCTAGCGCATCGGTGCAGGCATTAGCCAGAACAGCGCAGGGCGCCCCGTCGGCCGCATACGGTTCATGTGCATTTGCTAGCATCGGCGCTGGAGGAACGGCCTCCCCCCTACCGGGTTTCAATGTCCAGGACGGCCTGGCCCCTGTCAAAGGAGGCCGCCATGGCCTGGATTGCATTGTTCTTCGCGGGTCTGCTGGAAATTGTCTGGGCTGTTTCGATGAAACAGTCCGAAGGGTTCAGCAGGCTCACCCCGACACTCATCACCGTGGCCGGCATGATCGCCAGCTTCTGGCTGCTGGCCGTGGCGATGCGCACGCTGCCCCTGGGTACCGCTTATACGATCTGGACCGGCATCGGCGCGGTGGGCGCGTTCGTGGTCGGTATCGTGTTCCTGGGCGAGCAGGTGAGTGCCATGCGGATAGCGGCCGCCGTGCTGATCGTCAGTGGGCTGGTGCTGATGAAGGTTTCCACGGTCTGAGCCTGCGGCGGCGGCGTTGTTGACCTGCTGTTCCTGCCTTCGGCCCCAAGATGCAGGTAATCAAACGCGCTGGAGGATTCGATGAAGCATGCTGTTCCGTTTCTCGCTGCCGTGTTGATGTTGCCTGCATGTGAGCGCGTGCCCTCCCCGGCGGAAGATGCCGTCGACATGCAGGCGATGGCCCCGCAGGGCGCTGGCGAGCGTCCGATGGACGAGGTGCCGCAGCAGCAGACGCTGGCCAACGGTGACCGGCAGTATCGTTTCAGCAATGGATGCGAAGTGGTGCTCGAGCCTCGGCGTGCCGTGGTGAGGAGCGAAGGTGCGCGATGCGAACTGCATCATCGGGACATCGCGCTCCTGTATGCCTCCGGCGACTGACGCCGGGGCATCGGCTTCGGCGGCCGCCATCGGGGTGCGCCCACTGTTCCTGCACCGGAATCGAATGGGGCAGAAACGCGTGGAGAACTGCCTGCTCGGCTCGACCCATCAGAAATAGAAGCCGATGTTGAGGTTGAGGCGGGAATGCCATGAAGAAGGGCCGCCATCATCGATACCGATGCCATCGCCACCGGCGAACCACATGTTCCGGCCTGCAATCCAGTCGACGTAGGTCAGCATGATTCCTTTCTGCAGGCTGCAGCCGGTGACGTTCTGCCAGGAATCACGAACGCCGGTGCCGCGTCCGACCGGACGTGTCATGCTGAGGTTGTTGTAGCAGGTCAGATCATCCAGCCAGCCATGCTGACCGAAGGAATAAGCCACGTTGGCGCTGGATACATCGGCGTGCGCGGCGATCTCGAACGGCGCCTGGAAAGCCGATAGCGCGACGCGCTTGCCGGGCACGTCGTAACGGTAGCGTGCCCATTGCAGTTGGGTCATCCAGCCATCGCGCTTCCACTGCATGTGGACCGCGGCACCTTGATGTGCATGGTGGCGCCGGGTCGTGGTGTTCTGGACCTTGCCAGCAAAGGAGGACGCACCCAGCAGAAGCTCGCCGTCGGCCCAATCGCGCGATCGCTCCACGCGGACATGAGCTCTCTGGCGCTCGCGGTATGGCAATGCATCGGTCTGTGCCACATCGAAGGAGTAGCGGTCATAGCGTGAACCGGAGCCGTATTCGTCCCCGGAGAACCATCCGAAATGCCAGGAGGTATCA
This sequence comes from Pseudomonadota bacterium, assembly GCA_023423605.1. Taxonomy (GTDB): domain Bacteria; phylum Pseudomonadota; class Gammaproteobacteria; order Xanthomonadales; family Xanthomonadaceae; genus Stenotrophomonas. Next base: position 10,579 of record JAFAFF010000042.1, on the reverse strand, counting down.
CCCTGCTGATGGGTCAGGACCAGGCCGGGATCGTAATCATCCTCGATGCCGAGATAGTAGCCCGAACCGAACCAGAAGCTCTGCGATACCGTAGGCAGCAAGCCGAAGGGTACCTGCTGGATACCGGCGGTGATTCCGGTCTGGTCGGAAAACTTCCAGCCGACATAAGCATGGTGAACCGCATCGAAGCCGTCATACCAGCGATACTGCGCTGAAAGAGAGAAAGGGCCAGCGCCCGTTTTCACATCGGCCCGCAACAGCTCGAGTTGAAGACGGCTGGTCGGCCCGTAATCCAGCCAGCCGTAGTTGAACCTGACGGCGCCGCCGACATCGAAATAAGGGGAGATATCTGTGTTCTCTACGGATACTCCGGAAGCATCGTTATCCGGCGACAAGCCGGATAACGCAGCGGCGATGATGAAGGGAATTGCCTGCACGGTTGTATGCCTTGGTTCCATGGTACGAATGAAGGCGCTCAAGCCTGACGTCGATGGCAACGTTACGCAATCACAGTGTTTATCTGGAGTGCTGGCTGTCAGCGGTGGGCCAGCTTTGCGGTGAATGGTTCTACCACGACCTGAAGGTTTTCGGCCGGAGACTGGCACTACCGTTAAAGCTACAGAGTTGTTCAGCGTGTCCCTAGGTTGGCCAAGGTGCCATTTCAACGATCCATCTACCGTGCGGCCAACTGCAGCGCGCGATTGAGGTCAGCGTCTCCTACATTCGGAGATCGTTGCCAACTATGTTTCACGCCTGCTCATTGGAGTCAGGACGCGCCGCCACGCCGACGGACCATTGACCTCCCTCCTGCTGGCGGAGGGTCAGTAGGTCGTAGGTCTTCAGCATGCTGAGCAGGCCAGAATGCCCATAGGCGTTGGATGAGAAGGATGGGTCTGTTCGTTTGAGGTATTGGCCCAACGCTCCCAGCCCCAACTCGCCTTCAGAGGTGTCTCCAGCGAGGAGTGTGACTGCTTCCACCACGAACCTTGGGCGGCGCTTGGGAAGCGATTTGGTATCCGCCGCAGAGGGCTCGGCTTTGTTGCCCTCCGTCTTGGCCGGTAGGATGTTGGTTCGATCCTCGCAGGTCTCGGCGGGCGGTTTTCGCTCCCATTCGAAGAACTGGTCGCAGGCGTTTCGGAGGGCCGCTGGCGACTTGGGCTCGCCTACGATACAAACTGTGGCACCTCGTTCCCGAAGCTTCCGGCACAGGTAAGCAAAGTCGGAATCACTGGTGACCAGGCAGAACGTGTCGGCCCGATGATCGAACAGCGCCTCTTGGGCATCGAGAGCCAAGGCGATGTCGGAGGTGTTCTTGCCAGAAGCGTATTGATATTGAAGGCAAGGGGTGAACGCCTGTTGGACGAGTACCTCCTGCCAGCGATTTGCCAACGTGTTGTGATTTCCATACCCGCGCCGAAGCACCACACGACCGAACTGGGCCACCATCAGCAGGGCGTGCTCCACGATCTCGGGACTAACGTTGTCGCAATCGACCAAAACGGCCACTTTGCTGTCGCGAGAGACTGATCCGTTTGCCATGCTCTCGTCCTCAGGCTGCGATGCGTGCGTCCAAGCCGGCATGCTCCCTCAGCAGGTAGAGCAGACCACCACCATCGATCAATTCAATGGGCTTGTCTTTGGCAAAGTTGAAGGCCTCTGACCTGCTCCCTGTAACAGTGCCACTTCCTACTTCGTAGAGTCCGTGGTTGACCCACTCCCAGAAAGCCGTGCCGTCCGCTACCGTTGCCGGAAAGGCCAAAGCCCGGAGGCGCATCGAGAAATGAAAAGGGCCACCCGATGGGCAGCCCTTTTCATTTGTCTGGCGGAGAGAGGGGGATTGCTGGGTGCATCCTGCACCCAGCCCCTGCGCGCTTCGCGCTCCAAGGCCAGCCTGCGGCTGTCCGGTTCTGCTCCTGCAGAACCGTCGAACCCCGGCGGGGTTTCTCATCTGCCGCTCTTCCCACCCGGCAAATGAAAAGGGCCACCCGGTGGGCAGCCCTTTTCATTTGTCTGGCGGAGAGAGGGGGATTGCTGGGTGCATCCTGCACCCAGCCCCTGCGCGCTGCGCGCTCCGGGGCCAGCCTGCGGCTGTCCGGTTCTGCTCCTGCAGAACCGTCGAACCCAGGCGGGGTTTCTCATCTGCCGCTCTCCCCACCGGGCAAATGAAAAGGGCCACCCGATGGGCGGCCCTTTTCATTTGTCTGGCGGAGAGAGGGGGATTCGAACCCCCGAAGCGCGGTTTAGACGCTTACACACTTTCCAGGCGTGCTCCTTCAACCACTCGGACACCTCTCCGGATTCCCCTGCCAGCGGCAGACACCGCTGCTGGGGGTCGCAGATTCTAGCTGGCTGGGCGGCGGGACACAAGCGCCCATGGCGGCGGGCGGGGAGGCTGGACAGGCATGGCACAATGGACGTCCCGATGAAGACGGTGGCCTGATGTCCTATCTCGTCCTTGCCCGCAAGTGGCGTCCAAAGCGTTTTGCCGAGCTGGTGGGCCAGGAACACGTGGTCCGGGCGCTCAGCAATGCGCTGGACAGCGGTCGCGTGCACCATGCGTTCCTGTTTACCGGTACCCGCGGCGTGGGCAAGACCACCATCGCGCGCATTTTCGCCAAATCGCTGAACTGCGAGCAGGGCACCAGCGCCGATCCCTGCGGCCAGTGCCCGGCCTGCCTGGATATCGATTCCGGCCGCTACATCGACCTGCTGGAAATCGATGCGGCCTCCAACACCGGCGTGGACGATGTCCGTGAGGTCATCGAGAACGCGCAGTACATGCCGTCGCGCGGCAAGTACAAGGTCTACCTGATCGACGAAGTGCACATGCTGTCCAAGGCCGCGTTCAACGCGCTGCTGAAGACGCTGGAAGAGCCGCCGGAACACGTGAAGTTCCTGCTGGCCACCACCGATCCGCAGAAGCTGCCGGTGACCGTGCTCAGCCGCTGCCTGCAGTTCAACCTGAAGCGCCTGGACGAGGACCAGATCCAGGGGCAGATGACCCGCATCCTGGCGGCCGAGGAGATCCAGGCCGACGATACCGCCATCGTGCAGCTGGCCAAGGCCGCCGACGGCAGCCTGCGTGACGGCCTTTCACTGCTGGACCAGGCCATCGCCTACGCGGGCGGTGCGCTGCGCGAAGACGTGGTGCGCACCATGCTGGGCACCGTGGACCGTACCCAGGTGGCGGCGATGCTGGATGCGCTGGCCGAAGGCGACGGCGCACGCCTGCTGCAGGTGGTGGCAACGCTGGCGGAGTTCTCGCCGGACTGGAGCGGCGTACTGGATGCGCTGGCCGAAGCCCTGCATCGCATCCAGGTGCAGCAGTTGGTGCCCGGTGCCGCCATTGCCGAAGGGCTGGATGTGGACGCCTTCGCCGGCCGCGTGCGCCCGGAAGTGGTGCAGCTCTGGTACCAGATGGCCGTCAACGGGCGTCGCGACCTGCCGTTGGCACCGAGTCCGCGCGCCGGCTTTGAAATGGCCGTGCTGCGCATGCTGGCGTTCCGTCCGGCGGCCGCCGTGCCTGCGGTGCCGAAGGTGGCTGAGGGCGGTCCAGGCGCCGCGCCTGTCACCGGCACGGGTGGCGGACAGGGCAGCACCGCCGGCCCTGTGGGTGCCGTTGCCGCTGGCCAGGGGCAGCATGCCGCGCCTCGCTCCGTTGCGGGTGCGGCAGCACCGCCGCCGCGTTCGCCCGAACCGGACAGCGAACCGGATCCAACGCCCGAGCCCGAACCCGAACCGGTCCGGGACCCGCCACCGGAACCGGTGCGCGAACCGGTACGCGAGCCGGAACCGACCCCGGTGCCCGAGCGCGCCGCAAGCGCTGCTTCTGAGGTGCCAAAAGCACAGCGGGAAGCGGATCTGCCACCGTGGGAGACGCCTCCGGGCAACCAGGAGGTGATCGCCGGGACGCTGCCGTCGGAAGGTGCGGGTCAACCGCCGGCGGCCCCCGATGATGAACGCGACGAAGCGCTGGCCGCCGAACTGGCCGGCCCGGACGCGGCCATGGTGGCACCGTGGCAGCCGCCTGCCGAGGCACGCCCGGTGACGGACAGGCATTTCCGCGCCGATGGCATCGCCATCGCGCCGGCCGCGCCGCTCGCCAATGCGACCGCAACGGACAGCGCGGTGGCCGAACTGGCAAGCGCTGAAGACTGGCTGGAACTGGTGGCTGCCAGCGGCCTGACCGGCCCGTCGCGGCTGCTGGCCGCCAACGCCGCTTTCATCAGCTTCCAGCATGGCATCTTGAAACTGGGCCTTTCGCCCGGATTTGAGTACCTGCGCTCGGACGGCGCGTTGTCTGCGCTGTCCGATGTGCTGGCCAAGGCCCTCGGTTCGTCGCCGAAAATCGTGGTTGAAACCACCCAGGCGCCGGCCGAGACTCTGCATGAACGTTCCGACCGCCAGCGCGGCGAACGCCAGCAGGCTGCCGAAGCCATGTTCCTGGCCGATCCGGAAGTGCAGGTGCTCATGCAGCAGCACGGTGCCCGGCTCGTGTCCGATTCCATCCGTCCCTTTGAAGAGTAGAGAACGATGCGCGGCAATATCGCCCAGATGATGCAGCAGGCCCAGAAGATGCAGGAAAACCTGCAGAAGGCCCAGGAAGAAATCGCCCGGCTGGAAGTGACCGGCAGCGCCGGTGGCGGCATGGTCAGCATCACCCTGTCCGGTGCCAAGGAGTGCCGCAAGGTGCGCCTGGATCCGTCGCTGCTGAGCGACCAGGAAATGCTGGAAGACCTGGTGGCCGCTGCGTTCAACGATGCGTCCAACAAGATCGACGCCGAATCCAAGGCGAAGATGGGCTCGGCGACGGCCGGCATGCAGCTGCCCCCGGGCATGAAGCTGCCGTTCTGAACCGTGGTGGCGGGCGATGCGCCTGCCCTGCCAGAAGCCGACCATGCCAGCTCCCCTGCTTGAACAATTGATCGATGCCCTGCGGGTGTTGCCGGGCGTCGGCCAGAAGACCGCCCAGCGCATGGCCTACCACCTGCTGGAACGCGAACGTGAAGGTGGTACGCGGCTGGCCGCGGTGCTGGCACAGGCCGTGGAACGTATCGGCCATTGCGGGCAGTGCCGCGATTTCAGCGAGACGCCGTTGTGCCCGACCTGCGCGAACGGCAGCCGCGAACGCAGCCAGCTGTGCGTGGTGGAATCGCCGGCCGATCGCCTGGCCATCGAGAATGCCACCGGGTTTCGTGGTGTGTACTTCGTGCTGCAGGGGCGCCTGTCGCCGCTGGATGGTGTCGGCCCACGCGAACTGGGGCTGGAGCAGCTGGACCAGCGCCTGTGCGAAGGCGAAGTCGGCGAGGTCATCATTGCTACCAGCGCCACGGTGGAAGGCGAGGCGACCGCCCATTATCTTGCGCAGATGGCGCGCGCGCGGCAGGTGCGGCCAAGCCGGCTGGCGCAGGGGTTGCCGCTGGGGGGCGAGCTGGAGTTCGTGGACCGTGGCACGCTGTCGCATGCTTTTGGTACGCGAAGTGAAGTGAGGGATTGAGGCGTACCGACCAACGGTCGGTACCCACCAGGGGGGCCGGAGATCGGTACCCACCAGGGCAGGTCAGTGATCGGTACCCACCAGGGTGGGTCAGTGATCAATGCCCTCCAAAGCGGGTGATTAACAAGGAGGCGAGCATCATGAGCAACGAAACGATTTTCAGCAGGATCATCCGTCGCGAAATTCCCGCCACCATCGTCTATGAAGACGAGGACGTGCTGGGTTTCAAGGACATCGCGCCGCAGGCACCGGTGCACGTGCTGTTCATTCCGAAGAACGAGATCATTCCCACCCTGGATGATCTGCAGCCGGCGCAGGCGCACCTGATCGGCAAGCTGGCGCTGGCCGCGGCCGCCTATGCACGCCAGGAAGGGCTGGCGCAGGATGGCTACCGCATCGTCATGAACTGCCGGGAACATGCGGGACAGACGGTTTTCCACATCCACATGCACCTGCTGGCCGGCGCGGCGCTGGGGCATTTCGGTGTGCCGGGCGGCTGATGCTTCAACTCCGCCGCAGAAAATGCCGCCCCGCAAACACGAACGCCGCCTGTTGAGGCGGCGTTCGTGTTTGCGGGCGAACCATCCGTACATGGCACGGATGGCGCCGCCCGTGGTGGCGTATCAGCTCACCACCAGCCCCAGCGGCCATAGCCACCCCAGTACGGACCCGGGCCCCACGGACCATACGGATAGGGCACCACATCCACCTGTCGCTGTTCCGGCCACAGATAGATGACATCGGCGGCCAGCTTCGGCAGGCGGTAATCGTACTCGCCGATCTTGATGTTCTCGTACCCGTCGACGCGGCCGATGAAGGTCACATCGCGGCCTTCCTCGAACACCGCCGGGTCGTAGAAACCGGCGCGACAGGCGACGAAGCGGCCATCGCTGGCATCGTTGGACGACGTGGACGGGCGGCCGCTGGCATTCAGCGGACGGGAGATCAGCTGGAAGCAGGTCTGGCCTTGGCCAGGCAGCGTTTCGATGATGCGTCCGCCCCAGCGTACCGGCGTACCGACCTGCTGGGTGGACACCGAATCGCGCGGGGTGACCGCACTGAACTGGCCCTGCAGCGGCTTTGGAGCCGTGGCGCAGGCTGCCAGTGCCAGCGAGGCGGCCAGGGGAAACAGCAATTTGATGTTCATGGTGAGGCTCCGGAGTTCGGGCGATGCCTGCGCAGGTCGCCCAATAATGAAGCGAGGTCGGCGGGAGTGCCAGCGTAGCGCGCCTGGACGAAACGCGCGCTGAGTGAAAGCAGGGCAGCATCCGGGCGTTGCGCGTGAACGCGGTGTGCCCATTCCAGTGCCGGCTCGGCCGTTTCCCGGCCCAGGCCCAGCCGCGCATAGCGACGGTCGAGGCGGTGCCAGGCCCGCAGCAGCGGGTCACGCTCGCGTTCGCCACGCGCCAACACCCAGGCCATCGCGCCGAGGGCCAGCAGCGCGATGAACGCCAGCGCGGCGATCAGTTGTCCGGGTTTCAGGTTGCTCACGCCGAATGGGCGCAGCAGCTGCTGCTGGCGGGTGGCGTCGAAGGAAAGCACCAGGTCGTTCCAGCCGCGGCGCAGCCAGTCCAGTGTCTGGCCGGTCTGCAGCCATGCCGCCTGTGCGCCGTCCACGCCACTGCCCAGGCGGTTTTCCAGGGTGTCGTAGATGCGCTCCGGAGCGACCGCGGCGGTGGGGTCCACGCGTACCCAGCCCCGTCCTGGCAGCCACACTTCGGCCCAGGCATGCGCATCCATGCGCCGCACCACCCAGTAATCGCCCAGGGGGTTGCGCACGCCGCCGGCGAATCCGGTCACCACGCGGGCGGGGATGCCGGCGTTGCGCATCAGCACCACGAAGGCGGAACTGAAATGTTCACAGAAGCCGACCTTGCCATCGAACAGGAACTCATCCACGGCATTGCGCCCGGGCAGCGGTGTCTCCAGCGAATAGGCGAATTCGGCGCGGATCCATTCCAGGCTGCGCCGCACCAGCGCGCCATCATCATTGCCGGCCGCCGCGCGCCATTGCCGGGCCAGTGCCGCGGTGCGCGGATTGAAATCGGGCGGCAACTGCAGGGCCAGCTGGCGTTGCCATGCCGGCAGCTGCGGCGCGAACGCCTGCGGCGGTGATGACTGCAGGCGCCAGCGCGTCAGCGCGGCCAGCGGACGATCACTGGACAGGCTGTAATCGGCGCTCAGGCGGGTGCCTTCCGGTGCGTCGAGCGGCAGGTCCAGCGCCACCAGCTGCCTGCGCTCGGTGGGTTCGTAATCGAGCGTGTAGTCCCATTGCGTTGCCCCGGAGCGTACCTGTGCAGGCGGGCCCTGTTCGCTGCGGCGGTCGCGTTCCCAGCGACGGCCATCGAAGCGGGTCAGCACCGGGCCACGCCAGTACCGCTGTTCCGCGGGCGGTACCGGCCCATGGAACTGCGCACGCAGGGCCGGCGTATCGTCGGCCATCAGGTCCAGCCACTGGCCGGGCTCCATGCTGTCGGACAGGCCTGGCCGGCCCATGGCACGTTCGGGCAGGCCCCACAGCGGCTGCGACAGCCGCGGGAACAGCCAGAACGTCGCCATCGCCAGCGGCAGGCCGAGCAGCAGCAGGCGCGCCACGCCGCGCAGCTGCACGCGCAGTGGCGGCGGCGTGGCCTGGCCTTCGGCCTGTGCGAGGCGCTGCAGGGCCAGCAGCGCGCAGATGCCGGCCAGCGTGGCAAGCACCGTGGTCAGTGGCCCCTGGTCCAGCAGGAAAGCGGCGAACGGAGCGAACAAGGCGAAGCCGAGCAGGCTGCGGGCATCGCGCAGCGAACGCAGTTCGCTGGATTTGATCGCCAGCATCGCCGCCAACAGCGCGCAGCTGGTATCGCGGCCGGGGTGCGCGCCCATCTGCAGGTAGATCAACGCCAGCATCGCCGCCACCAGCAGCAGGCGGAACAGCACCGGCAGCGGGCCGCGACGGGACGCCAGCGCGGTCAGGATGGCGGCAGCCGCGATGGTGCCGGCCAACACTGGCGGCAACTGCAGCAGCAGCGGCAGCAGCGCCAGTGCGGTGCTGGCCATTGTCCAGCCACGGGCGTGGCGATCCAGTGGCGCGGCGTTGTCAGTCATGCGGCATCAGCGCCAGCGCACGCAGGCAGAGATGGTGGTGCGCAGCGCCCAGTGCCGGTCCCAGCACGGGCTGGCCAGGAAGTTTCAGCGCATAGCGGCGGCCCTGGCGCTCGGCCAGGTCCACCCAGCGTGCCAGCCGGGCCACCCGCGCTTCGGTATCCAGGCCGCGCAGCAGGCGCCAGTCCAAGGTTGTTTCAATGCCAACCGGCTTTTCATATTCCCGCACCAGCAGGCTGTCGCGCCGCGCGGAATGCTTCCAGGCGATGCTGCGGCGAGGGTCGCCGGCGCGGTAGGGGCGCAGCTGGTGCAGTTCTTCGCCGGTGGGGTCCATGCGGCTGTGCAGCGGGTCGCTGCCCTGGTCCGGCAGGGCCGGGCCCTGTGTTTCCGGATGGGGATACACCAGCAGCGGCTGGTCCGGCCAGATCCACGCCCACGCGCGCACCAGCCCCAGTGGCTGGGTGGTGGAGATGCGGATGCGCTGCAGATCCAGCCAGCCACGGCGCTCGGTCGGCAGTTCCAGCTCGGCATCCACACGGCCTGCGGAAGGCACCGATGTCCAGGCATGCGATGCGGCGTGGTCCAGCCGCAGGCCCGGGCGGCTGCGCTGTTCGCGCTGGGAAAGTGCCAGGCGCAGGCGCAGGGGGTGCCCGGCGGCGACCGGCTCGGCCGATACCGCCTCCACGCTCAGGCCGGACAACGCCATGTGCGCGCTGATCATGCTGGCCACACCAGCGCCGGCCAGCAGCAGCGCCAACAGCAGCGCCGGATTGTTGTTGTAGTTGAGCGCGCCCAGCAGCATCGCAGCCAGTAACGCAGCCACGAACAAGCCGAACGGCGTGGGCAGCACATAGATGCGGCGGCGATCCAGTCGCTGCGGCAACGTTTCGGGATGGCGCGGACGGGCAAGCGACAGCAGTCGTTGCGCGCGCGGATGCGCAGCCATCGTCAGTCCACCGGCACGGTCTGCAGGATCGCCCTGGCCAGTGCGGCGCCGGATGACGATTCGGCTTCGGCGACCAGGCGGTGGCCGGCCACGCCGATGAACAATGCCTGCACGTCTTCGGGCACCACGTGGGCGCGTCCCAGCAACAGGGCATGCGCCTTCGCCGCACGCAGCAGGGCCAGCCCGGCGCGTGGCGACAGGCCCACGCGCACGCCGGCATGCTGGCGGCTGCGGGTCAGCAGGGCCTGTACGTAATCCACCAGCGCATCGCTGGCGTGCACGGCCAGCGTGGCCTCGCGCAGCTGGCGCACCTGGGTGGCATCCAGTTGCGGCGCGGCGCGTGCGATCAGGTCGCGACGGTCCACGCCGCGCAGCAGCTCGCGTTCGGCATCCACGTTCGGATAGCCCATGGCCAGCCGCAGCAGGAAACGATCCAGCTGCGAATCCGGCAACGGGAAGGTGCCGGAAAGGTCCACCGGGTTCTGGGTGGCGATGACGAAGAACGGGTCGGGCAGGGCATGGGTATGCCCATCGAGCGTCACCTGCTGTTCGGCCATGGCTTCCAGCAGGGCGCTCTGCGTGCGCGGTGGCGCGCGGTTGATTTCATCGGCCAGCAGCACGTGGGTGAAGACCGGGCCGGGATGGAAGGCGAATTCGCGGCTTCCCGGATCCAGGATGGAAACTCCCAGGACATCGGCCGGCAGCAGGTCGGAGGTGAACTGCACCCGCTGGAAGCCGAGTCCCAGGCTGGATGCCAGCGCATGGGCGAGGGTGGTCTTGCCCAGTCCGGGAAGATCCTCGATCAACAGATGCCCACCGGACAGCAGCGCGACAAAGGCCAGGCGTACTTCGTGGGATTTGCCCAGCACGAGCGCATTGACCTGTCGTTGCGCTTCCTGCAAAGCCTGACACAGTTCATCGGTTAGCATGCTGGGCATCGGGGGCGAGGAATCCATCGTCGTCTCTGGCTCGGTCTTCCTTCGATTCTATAGAGCAATGCAGGGCGAACAACGCGCACGCACGATATTCCTGTGTTTATGGACGCTGGTCAC
>JAFAFF010000033.1 GCA_023423605.1 Pseudomonadota bacterium | reverse complement strand
GGCTGTCCGGTTCGAACAGCAGGGCGGTCTTGTCGCCGCGCTTTTCGAGCTGGCGGTCCAGGCAGTTCACGCTGGCGTTGAGCTCGCCATCTTCGAACCACTTGATATGGAAGTCCGCCAGGTCGTAACTGACGTTCCTGATCTTCGATGGGCTGCGGAACCAGTCCAGGCGTTCGGCGGCCTTGCCCCAGAATGCATCGGGATCGGATATCGAGGCCTGGTACTGCTGTTCGTAGGAGTTCTTGTCGATGCGGGCCTTGGCGGCGAACTGCGGATCGACGGGATGGATATCAGCCATGGCACCCTCACTTGCACGTTGACTTGTATGTGCGACCGCAGCATGCGCGGCCATCGTTGCCACCCAGTGTGCCCCATCCCCACCCGGTCGCGTCACCGGCGCCGTTAGACGATGGTCGAAACCTGCGCTGCCGGCAGGGGAACTGGCGGCTGCCGGCCATGCCGGGCGTGCGCCGGGCGGCGACCGGGCTTCGACTAATGGCCAATAGCGGTGGCGCGCACCGGCACCGCACGCTCAGCCTCGACCGTGCCCCACGCGCGGCTTATCACCTTGCCACTTGGGAGAGAGGGCAACATGAGCCACCGTACGTTGAAGACCCTTCGCAAACCCCTTGCGGCCTGCATGCTGGTCGCCCTGGTCGCGCCGGGCATGGCATTGGCACAGACCGCCAAAGGTCAGACATCACGAGAGCAGGCACTGGAAGCACGGGTCGTGGAGCTGGAGCGGCAGGTGCAGATGCTGCTGTCTTCGCAGCAGCAGCAACAGAGCCAGATCAGCCAGACCCAGCAGGCCGTCACCGAAGTGAAGACGGTACAGGCCGAGCAGCGCCCGGCGGTGCCGGCGGGCAAGCAGCCGATCCAGGTCACCACGTTGACGCCGGGTGCCACCCCGGGCACCACCGTCAAGATCGGCGGCTTCATCAAGGCCGATTTCCTGGCCACCCAGACCGGCGATGGCCAGCTGGCCGACGATGCCACCGGTCGCGCGCTGTACCTGCCGGGGCAGACCCCGGTGGCTGGCGCCGGCGGCACCGGTGAACGTTCGGACGTGGATTACAACGCCCACGCCAAGTTCTCGCGCTTCAACTTGGGCATCGACAATGTGAGCGAGTCCGGTGACAAGGCCGGTGCGTTCTTCGAAATGGACTTCTTCGGCAATTCGCTGGGCAACCAGACCGCCACCAACACCTATGGCGTGACCCTGCGCCACGCCTACATGTACTGGAACAACTGGATGGCCGGCCAGACATGGTCGAACTTCATGGATGCCGGTTCACTGCCGGAAGCCGTGGACTTCGTCGGCCCCACCGATGGCGTGGTGTTCGTGCGCCAGGCACAGGTGCGCTACACCAATGGCGGCTTCAGCGTGGCGCTGGAAAATCCGGAAACCACCACGCTGACCGGCACCCGCAACCCGGTTACCGGCGCCTGGACCAATGCCACCGCCAATTCCGATCGTGGCAGCCTGCCGGACCTGACCCTGCGTTATGGCTGGAAGGGCGACTGGGGCACCTTCGGTGTCGGCGGTCTGCTGCGCCAGCTCAAGGTCGACAACCAGGGCACCGGCGCCGATGCCGACAAGATTGCCGGCGGCCTGACGCTGGGCGGCAAGTGGGTGATGGCCGACAGCGATTCGCTGCACTACCAGTTGACCGGGGGTGAGGGCATCTCGCGTTACATCGGCCTGGGCATCACCGCCGATACCGCCTATGACGCCGCGCGCGATGAACTGGCGACCACCGGCGTGCTGGCCGGTTACGTGGGCTGGCGGCATGCCTTCAGCCCGAAGCTGCGTACCAACCTGATCTACGCGCGCAGCGATTACGACAACGATGGCAGCCTTGGCCCGCTGGTGACCAAGAGCGTGCAGAGCATCCGCGGCAACGTGTTCTATTCGCCCCTGCCCAAGGTGGATGTCGGTGCGGAGCTGATGTACGGCGTGCGTGAAATCGAGGACGGTCGCAAGGGCGATATCAGCCGCCTGCAGTTCACCACCAAGTACAGCTTCTAGCCGCGCGCCGGCCACCGGTCGGCACCTGCCGGGATTGAGTGCCGACCACCGGTCGGCACCCACCAACAACGATTGCTTCGGAGGGAAAGCATCTCATGTCCAGCCTGTCCAATACCGCGCAACCCGCGGGAACCCTGACCAAGGGCCACAAGAAGGTCATCTTCGCATCGAGCCTTGGCACGGTGTTCGAGTGGTACGACTTCTTCCTGTATGGCTCGCTTGCGGCGATCATCGCCAAGCAGTTCTTCAGCGGCGTCAACGAAACCACGGGCATGATCTTCGCCCTGCTGGCCTTCGCGGCCGGTTTCTTCGTGCGACCGTTCGGTGCGGCCTTCTTCGGCAGCCTGGGTGACCGCATCGGCCGCAAGTACACGTTCCTGGTCACCATCCTGATCATGGGCATTTCCACCTTTCTGGTGGGCGTGCTGCCCAACTACGCGTCCATCGGCTTTGCCGCACCGGTGATCCTGATCATCCTGCGCCTGGCCCAGGGCCTGGCCATGGGTGGCGAATACGGTGGTGCGGCCACCTACGTGGCCGAGCACGCACCGGCCGACAAGCGTGGCCTGTACACCAGCTTCATCCAGTGCACCGCCACGCTGGGCCTGTTCCTGTCGCTGCTGATCATCCTGGGCTGCCGCTATGCGCTGGGCAATGAGGCGTTCGAAGCCTGGGGCTGGCGCATTCCGTTCCTGGTATCGATCCTCCTGCTGGCCATTTCGGTGTGGATCCGCCTGCAGTTGAGCGAATCGCCGCTGTTCCAGCAGATGAAGGCCGAAGGCAAGGGTTCCAAGACGCCGTTCCGCGACAGCCTGAAGGGCGGCAACCTGAAGCTGATGCTGCTTGTGCTGCTGGGTGCCGCGGCCGGCCAGGCGGTGGTGTGGTATGGCGGCCAGTTCTACGCGCTGTTCTTCCTGAGCAGCATGCTGAAGGTCGATGCCACCACGTCCTATCTGCTGATCGCCGCGGCGCTGGCACTGGGCACGCCCTTCTTCATCTTCTTCGGCTGGCTGTCCGACCGTATCGGCCGCAAGAAGATCATCCTGGCTGGCTGTCTGCTGGCTGCCATCACCTACATTCCGGTGTTCAAGGGCCTGACCCACTTCGCCAACCCGGCCATCGAAGAAGCACGCGCCACCGCTCCGGCACTGGTGGTCGCCGACCCGGATACCTGCTCGTTCCAGTTCGATCCAGTGGGCCTGCGCAAGTTCAACAGCTCCTGCGACGTGGCCACCGCTGCGCTGACCAAGGCGGGCGTGCCGTACGACGTGCAGCCCGCACCGGCCGGATCGGTTGCGGTGGTGAACGTGGGCAGCAACGAGGTGACTTCCTACGAGGCCGCTGGCCTGGGCAAGGATGAAGCCAAGGCCAAGGGTGATGCGTTCGGGACCGAGTTGAAGGGGGCGCTGACCACCGCCGGCTATCCGGCCAAGGCGGACAACGCACGCATCAACATCGCCGGCACGATCTTCATGCTGTGGATCCTGGTGCTGTACGTCACCATGGTGTACGGCCCCATCGCTGCCTACCTGGTGGAGCTGTTCCCCACCCGCATCCGCTACACCTCGATGTCGCTGCCTTACCACATCGGCAATGGCTGGTTCGGTGGCTTCCTGCCGGCGATCTCGTTCGCGCTGGTGGCCGGTACCGGCAACCTGTACTACGGTCTGTGGTACCCCATCATCATCGCATTGATGACGGTGGTGGTCGGTGGCCTGTTCCTGCACGAAACCAAGGACGTGGACATCACCAAGTAACCGGTGTGCCGACCAACGGTCGGCACCCATCGGGTTTCAGGGGCCGCGGTGCAGACCGCGGCCTTTCTGTTTCCCGCGGTGCATGCCGCTGCCGGCAACCGCACGCTGTTCCGGTCCGCGGAGCTGTCGGCCACTGGCCGACACTGCCGTTGGCGTCGCACACCGTATAGTCGGTACATGACCACCGTGCCGGCCGAAATTCCCGCCCTGTTGAGTGCCCTGCGCAGTGCCTGGCAGGCCCAGCGCCCTTCGTTGCAGCAACGCGAAACCGACCTGCGGCGCCTGCGCAGCGCACTGAAGTCGCGTCTGGATGACATGGCTGCGGCCATTGCCGCTGATTTCGGCCATCGCTCGCACGATGAATCGCGCATCGCCGACGGCATGAGCGTGCTTTGGGCGATCGATCATCTTCTGCGGCATCTGCGTAAGTGGGCCAAGCCCCGCCGGGCCGGTACCGGCTGGAAACTGTGGCCGGCCCGCGCGCAGCTGCGACCAACGCCACTGGGTGTGGTCGGCGTCATATCGCCCTGGAACTATCCCGTTACCCTGGCGCTGGTACCGTTGGCGACGGCCATCGCCGCCGGCAACCATGTGCTGCTGAAGCCCTCCGAACATACCCCGCGCACCAGCGCGTTTCTGGCCGATCTGCTCGCCAGTGTGTTTCCGACCGATCGGGTGGCGGTGGTGCAGGGAGACGCGGATGCAGCCGCAGCCGTGTCGTCGCTGCCGCTGGACCATCTGCTGTTCACCGGCTCCACCGCGGTTGGCCGCAAGGTGATGGCGGCGGCGGCTGAACACCTGGTACCGCTGACGCTGGAACTGGGCGGCAAATCGCCGGCCATCGTCTGTGGTGACTACCCACTGGGCAAGGCTGCTGCACGGCTGGCCACCGGCAAGTTCTTCAATGCCGGGCAGACATGCATCGCGCCGGATTATGTGCTGGTCGACGGCGCCCGCCAGCGCGGGTTCGTGCAGGAACTGCAGCAGCAGGTGCAGGCGCGCTATGGCGATTTCAGCGATGCCGGGGACTACACGCGCATCATCAACGAGGGCCAGTACCAGCGCCTGCAGGGGTACCTGGCGCAGGCGCGCGAACGTGGCGTGGCGGTGATTCCACTGGCGCAGGTGGATCCGGCGCGTGCCGATCGCGAACGCCTGCTGGTACCGACCGTGGTGCTGGACCCCCCGGATGACCTGGACCTGATGCGCGAGGAGATCTTCGGGCCGATCCTGCCGGTGCGGGCGTACCGCACGCTGGACGCTGCACTGGCCGATATCCTGGCCCGTGACCGGCCGCTGGCGTTGTATCCCTTCAGCCATGACCGGGCAACGGTGGAGCGCATCCTCGACCGCGTGGTGGCCGGTGGCGTCACGGTGAACGACACCCTGCTGCACTTCGCCGCCGACGGCCTGCCGTTCGGTGGGGTAGGGGCCAGCGGCATGGGCGCGTACCACGGCCGGGCCGGATTCGATGCCATGAGCAAGCTGCTGCCGGTGTTGTGGCAGCCGCGCTGGGCGGCGACGGACATGCTGCGGCCGCCTTACCGGCGTGCAGCGTGGTTGGTGAAGCTGTTGCTGCGGTGACCGCAGATGCGATCCCATCGTACAGCGGGGCTCTGCCCCGCTGCGCGGTGCGGCATCCGCCGGGCAGAGCCCGGCGCTACGTGGTGCCGCATCACCCCGGTAGAATGGCGGCCATGAAAATCGCTTCGTGGAACGTCAATTCACTCAATGTCCGCCTGCCGCACCTGGAGCAGTGGCTCAAGGATTTCGGCCCGGACATCGTCGGTATCCAGGAAACCAAGCTGGAGGACCACCGTTTCCCGGATGCCGCGCTGGCCGGTGCCGGTTACCGCAGCGTGTTCGCCGGACAGAAGACCTACAACGGCGTGGCACTGCTGTCGCGCGAACCGGCGCAGGACGTGCAGATCGGCATTCCCGGCTTCGAGGACGAACAGAAGCGCGTCATCGCTGCTACCTTCGGCGACCTGCGGGTGATCAACCTCTATGTGGTCAACGGGCAGGACGTGGGCACCGACAAGTACGCCTACAAGCTGCGCTGGCTGGACGCCGTGCATGACTGGGTGGCGGGCGAACTGCAACGCCATCCGAAACTGATCGTGATGGGCGACTTCAACATCGCCCCGGACGCGCGCGATGTCCACGATCCGCTGGTCTGGAATGAAAACCACATCCTGACCTCCACCGCCGAGCGTGGTGCGCTGGGCAAGCTGCTGCAGCTCGGTCTGCACGATGCTTTCCGCCTGCACAACGAAGAGGCCGGCGTGTTCAGCTGGTGGGATTACCGGGCTGCCGGCTTCCGTCGCAACCTGGGCCTGCGCATCGACCTGACCCTGGTATCCGATGCGCTCAGGCCGGAGGCGGTGGCATCGGGCGTGGACCGCGAGCCACGTACCTGGGACCGCCCCAGCGACCATGCGCCGGCGTGGGTGCAGCTGGGTTGAATGCAACGGGGCCCGGCGATGGCCGGGCCCCGGGAGCCTTCGGTTACCGGCCAGCGGCCGGCACTGCCGGACTCAACGTATGCTCTTGCGGGTGAACAGGTTGACGATGGCCAGCAGGATCACCGCACCGATCAGCGAGTACAGGAAGGTGGTCACGGTGATGGCCTGGTTGATGCCGCCACCGAACAGGAAACCGGCGATCAGTGCGCCAACGATGCCCACCACGATGTTGAGGATGATGCCCTGCTGGGCGTCGCGCCTCATGATCAGGCTGGCCAGCCAGCCCACGATGCCACCCACGATCAACCAGATGATGATGCCCATTGCCGCGCCTCCATGTCCAAAGGGACTCCAGTTGACGCGTTCGCCTGTGAAACCGCCGTGCAGCCCGCGCCCGGGAAGCTCCCGGTGACCCTGCCGGCCACGCTGGAAGGGCCTTGGCAGTTCGGACCGGTGACGGTCTGGCGGCGGGCCCACGTGCCCGGCGAGCGGGGTGAGCCGCAGGCCCGCCAGGTGCTGGCGGCGGCCCTGGGCGGCGATCCGCTGGCGTTGCCGCTGCTGCGCGACCCGCGCGGGCGCCCGGAACTGGTGGGCGCGCTGCAGCACTACGGCACCGGCTGGAGCCACAGTGGCGATGTACTGCTGGTGGCGCTCGGCGAGGGCGTGCGGCTGGGCGTGGACCTTGAGCTGCTGCGCCCGCGTCCACGGCTGCTGGAAATCGTCCGCCGTTTCTTCCATCCGGCCGAGATCGCGTGGCTGGAAGGCCTGCCGGACGATGAGCGCGAACATTGGTTCTTCCGCGTGTGGTGCGCCAAGGAGGCGGTGCTGAAGGCGCATGGGCAGGGAATTTCCTTCGGCCTGCACCGCCTGCAACTCATCCCCTCCCACGACGGCACGCTGCGGCTGGCATGGTGCGATACGGCCCTGGGCAATGCGGCGCGCTGGCACCTGCACGAATGGCAGGCGAGCGACACCTTCCGCGCCGCGTTGGCCTGGCATCACTGCTGACCGCCGCGTGGACGCGGGAAAAACCGGTGATAATGGCCACATGAGCGAACACACCCTTCCGCCCGGCGTCGCCGACACGCTGCAGCGTGGCCTGGACGACATGGGCCTGCCGGCCACGCTGGCGCCGCCACTGCTGCGTTACCTGGCGCTGCTGCACCGCTGGAACCAGACCTACAACCTCACCGCCATCCGCGATCCGCAGGAGATGGTCACCCGGCACCTGCTGGATTCGCTGGCCATGCAGCCGCACGTGGCCGCCGGAACCCTGGCCGACCTCGGTACCGGTCCCGGCCTGCCCGGCATTCCACTGGCGATCGCCTGTCCGGCGCTGCAGGTCACCCTGGTGGAGAGCAATGGCAAGAAGGCCCGCTTCATGCGCGAGGCCGTGCGCCAGCTCGGCTTGGACAACGCACGGGTGGCCGAATCGCGCGCCGAAGCGCTGGACGAGGCCGGCCGCTACGACCAGCTGACCGCGCGCGCGATGGATACGCTGGAAGGGATCGTGCGCGTCGGCGGCCACCTGCTGCGCCCCGGTGGCGTGCTGCTGGCCATGAAGGGCGTGTACCCGCATGAGGAAATCGCTGCGTTGCCGGCGGGTTGGAGCGTGCGCGAGGTGGTGCCGTTGCAGGTTCCCGGCCTGTCCGGGGAGCGTCATCTGGTGACCGTGAGCGGTCCTTGACCCATGCCGCGGCGCCTTGCCGATCAGGCACATGGCGCATGCGGATTTCCGCCCGGGGCCGGTTGTACGCATAATGACCAGCCCCAGCATCCGTCGACGAGGCTTATCCGCATGGCCCGCATCATCGCCATCGCCAACCAGAAGGGTGGCGTCGGCAAGACCACGACCGCCGTCAACCTCGCCGCTGCCCTGGCCAACGCGCCCCGTCGCGTGCTGCTGGTCGACCTCGATTCGCAGGGCAATGCGACCATGGGCAGTGGCGTGGACAAGCGCGAGCTGGAGGCGTCCACCTGCGACCTGCTGCTTGGCGAGAGCACCGCCGTGGATGTGCGGGTGGCATCCGCCGAAGGCTATGACCTGCTGCCCGGCAACATCGACCTGACCGCAGCGGAGATCCAGCTGATGTCCCAGGGCGAGCGCGAGCAGCGCCTGAAGCGCGCGCTGGCGCCCATCCGCGACGACTACGATTTCATCCTGATCGACTGCCCGCCGGCGTTGTCGCTGCTGACCCTGAACGCGCTGGCTGCAGCCGATTCGGTGCTGGTGCCGATGCAGTGCGAGTACTACGCGCTGGAAGGCCTGAGCGCGCTGGTGGAAACCATCGAAGCGCTGCGCGGCGACCTAAATCCGGCGCTGGAGATCGAAGGCGTGCTGCGCACCATGTTCGACGTGCGCAACAACCTGGCCAACGCCGTGTCGGCCGAACTCACCGATCATTTCGGCGACCTGGTGTTCCGCACCATCGTGCCGCGCAACGTGCGCCTGGCCGAAGCGCCCAGCCATGGCCAGAGCATCGTCGGCTACGACCGTGGGTCGCGCGGTGGCGTGGCCTACCTCGGTCTGGCCGGGGAGATCATCCGCCGCAACACTGAACGCAACAAGGCCGCCAAGGCCGTGGAGACTGCCTGATGAGCACCAAGCCCGCTGCAGGGAAGAAGCGTGGCCTTGGCCGCGGCCTGGACGCGCTGTTGGGTCCCAAGGCATCGGTGAGCCAGGTCAAGGCAAGTGCCGTGATCGAGCCACTGCCTGGTGAAGTGCTGCGCAGGCTGCCGGTGGGCCAGCTGCAGCCCGGCAAGTACCAGCCGCGCCGCGAAATGGACGAAGGCAAGCTCTCCGAACTGGCCGATTCGATCCGCTCGCAGGGCGTGATCCAGCCGATCCTGGCGCGCCAGCTGGCCGGCGGCAATTACGAGATCGTCGCCGGCGAGCGTCGCTGGCGCGCTTCGCAGCTGGCCGGGCTGGACGAAGTGCCGGTGGTGGTGCGCGAGCTGGAAGACCGTACCGTCATCGCGATGGCGCTGATCGAAAACATCCAGCGCGAGGACCTCAATCCGCTGGAGGAAGCCGAAGCGCTGCAACGGCTGATCAGCGAGTTCGCGCTGACCCATGCCGAAGCCGCCGAGGCGGTGGGCCGTTCGCGCGCGGCGGTGTCCAACCTGCTGCGCCTGCTGGAGCTGCCGATCGCCATCCGCGTGCTGCTGGAATCGCGGCGCCTGGAAATGGGCCATGCCCGCGCGCTGCTGACGCTGGCGCCGGAACTGGCCGGCAAGCTGGCGCAGGAGGCCGCCGATGAGGGCTGGTCGGTGCGCGAGGTGGAACGCCGCGCGCAGGCATTCGCCGCTGGCAAGGTGCCGGAGAACCGCCCCCAGGCCGCTACCCGCGCCGCGCCGCAGGCCGACATCGCCGCGCTGGAAACCGAGCTGAGCGAGTCGCTCGGCGCCAAGGTCGCCATCGCCCATGGCCGCGGCGGCAAGGGCAAGCTGGTCATCCATTACACGAACCTGGACACGCTGGACGGCGTGCTGGAAAAACTGCGCGCACGCCGCGACTGAAGGA
>JAFAFF010000021.1 GCA_023423605.1 Pseudomonadota bacterium | reverse complement strand
CGTTGTTGCCGATGCTGCTCCGGCGTCCGGCCCGAAGGCCTTTCGTCGTTGCGAGCCGCCTATTATGCCGGACTTTTCCAGTCCGTCAACACCTTCGTTCGATGACATCGTACGTCGGTGGTGGCGTGCTGTTTCCGCCCGGCTTCCCGAAGAAAGCGTTGCGTTGCAGCGAGGGAGCGAATTGTAGAGATCCCACCGGCTACGTCAACATCTTTTTTCAGTTTCATGACATGCCAGGCACTGTGCATGGCACGGCGGGTCCATCGGCTTCGGCGCGCGGTCATGCGCGCGTTGCGCGTATGACCGCGCAGCAGGTATCTATTGCAGCGGTCTCGTTCGGAGCAGCAGCGATGGAAGCAGTCGTTCGACGCGCATGGTGGCGCGATTTCTCCATGCCTGCGTTGGCAGCCGGCTTCATCACCGTGCTGGTCGGCTTTGCCAGTTCGGCAGTGATCGTGTTCCAGGCAGCGCAGGCCGTGGGTGCCAACCCGCAGCAGACCGCTTCATGGATGTGGGCGCTTGGGCTGGGGATGGGAATCACCTGCATCGGCCTGTCGCTGCGCTATCGCGTGCCCGTGGTGACGGCCTGGTCCACGCCGGGCGCGGCCATGCTGGTTGTCGGTGCCGGTGGGGCGAGTCTGGCCGAAGCGACCGGCGCTTTCCTGCTGGCCGCCACGCTGGGGACGATACTGGGTTTCTCCGGGCTCTTCGCGCGCATGATGAAACGCGTCCCGATGGCGCTGGCTGCCGGCATGCTGGCCGGCGTGCTGTTGCGCTTCGGACTGGATGTGTTCGTGTCGATGGGCACCCGGCCGGGCATGGCCATGGCGATGCTGGCCACCTGGCTGGTGTTCCGGCGCTGGTTGCCGCGCCATGCGGTGATCGCCACGTTGCTGGTCGGCATCGGCATTGCATCCGTGCAGGGTTCGCTGCAGGTGCAGGAACTGCACCTGCAGCTCGCAACACCGGTCTGGATCAGCCCACGACTTTCCTGGACAGCTGTGGTGGGGATCGCCGTGCCCCTGCTGGTGGTAACCATGGCATCGCAGAATGTCCCGGGGGTGGCGGTCATTCGTGCGTCGGGCCATGACGTACCGGTGTCCCCTGTGATCGGATGGATCGGCGTGGTCAACATGGTGTTGGCACCGTTCGGTGCGTTCGCCCTGAATCTGGCGGCGATCACCGCGGCCATCTGCATGGGCGAAGAAGCACACAAAGACCCCGCGCGGCGCTACACCGCGGCCATCGCTGCCGGTGGTTTCTATCTGCTGGTGGGGCTGTTCGGGGCGACGGTCGCCGCCCTGTTCGCCGCATTCCCTGGCGAACTCATCGCCTGCGTGGCCGGAATCGCGCTGTTCGGCACCATCGGCAACAGCCTGGCCAGCGCGCTGGCGGTGGAACGCGACCGCGAGGCGGCGCTGGTGACGTTCCTGGTGACGGCGTCCGGCGTGTCGCTGGCCGGAATCGGATCGGCGTTCTGGGGGCTGGTGGCCGGGGCGGTGTGCCTGGTGGTGCTGCGGAGGGGGGCGTGACGACCAACGGTCGTCACCCACCGGCTCGTGACAGTCTCCCTTTCCGGGTTGTTACAGTCATCAAGCACCGCGGTCATGCCGGGCCACGGCCCGCCGGCCAAGGGGGCCTGCCGGTCAGAGCGGCTGCACGGACAGCGTCTGCTGCAGTACGTGCCGGCCACCTGCGGGAAGGGTGATCACGTCCGGCCCGGCGTTGGCGGCTTCCAGACAGACGTAATCCCGCCAGCCATCGCCGACATCGGCCATCTTCGCGGCGGCGTCGGCCCCCGGATTCCAGGCCACCAGCGACTGGCTGCCGGTGGTTTCGAGGGTGATGCGGCGGCGGAGCACCGGATCGCGCAGGACGTAACGGCCGCCGGCCCGGGTATAGATGCGGTCGCTGCGTCCCGGGTCGCGCGGATCGCGCAGGTTCCACGGGCCCTGCTGGCGACGCGGACCGGCGTAGTCTTCATACTTGTCCAGATAGTCCAGCCCGTCCACGCCGTCCACGTCCACCTGGCTGGCATCGCCCACCCGGAAGTAGTTGTGCAGGGCCTGGGTGATGCTGGTCGGCTGGCTGCCGGTGTTTTCGGTCACCAGCTGCTGCTGCAGGGTGCTGCCGACCACCACCACCATCTGCAGGCGCAGCGCGAGATCGGCCAGCAGCGGAGGCGAGAGGGTCAGTTCGATGCTGCCATCCACGCGCCTGCGTGCCTGTTTCAGTTCCCAGGGCAGCGTGCGCACGAAGCCATGCGACGGCACGTCGGAACCCTGCCCCTGGCGGCCGAAGTATGGCCAGCACACCGGACTGCCACCACGGATGGGCGTGGGCAACGCGGCGCGGCGTGGCGACAGCCACATCACATCCTGGCCGCCCTTGGGCACGAAGGACAGCAGCTGGCCGCCGAACACGCTGATGGCCGCGGTGGCCTGCGGCGTCTCCACCAGCCAGGCATCAAGCCCCTGGAACTGTCCGCTGGTCACGCCCTGGATCTGTTGCATGCTGGAAGTACTCCGCACGGCTGGGGAGTGCGCCAGCGTGCTGTAGTTGGAAGGAAGGGCGAAGCGGGTCGCTGCCGTTACCGGCGCCGGCGGCGCGGACTGCAGCGCCAGCAGGATGCGCCGGCCGGCGCGGCCGTCGATGATGGTCCAGCCCAGGCGCTGCTGTTCGGCCTGGATGGCGCGTCGGCTGGCGGTGCCGATCATGCCGTCGACCGCGCCGATATCGTGCCCGCGCGCGACCAGCAGGGCCTGCAGTTCGCGGCGGTCGCGCCGGCCCAGGCCGGGATCGTCGGTAGGCCACGGCGTGGCAAGCCCGCTGCCACCGCGCAGGCGGTCGGCCAGTGTGGCGATGGCCAGCGCGTAGCTCTCGGCGGCGTTGTAGCTGTAGATGGCATCGTAGTTGCGGAACACCAGCAGTGCCGGGCCGTCCTTGCCTGCGGGCAACAGCAGCGCAGCCCGTGCATCGGCTGGCAGGCCGGCAGGGCCAGCGCTGTCCCCTTGCAGTGCGGTCACGCCCAGGGCGCGCCATTCGGCCAGCGGCCTGCGCTGGGTGCGGCCAGCAAGGGCAGCGTTGAATGCCGCCGGCAGGCGAACTTCCATGCCCCAGGGTTCACCGGTGCGCCATCCGGCGCGCTTGAGGTAGTTGGCGGTGGACGCCAGCGCGTCGGGAATGCTGCCGACCAGATCGCGGCGCCCATCGCCATCGCCATCCACGGCGATGCGCGCATAGGTACTGGGCATGAACTGGGTATGCCCGAAGGCGCCGGCCCACGAGCCGGTCAGCCCTGCTGCCTGCAGGTCGCCCTGGTCGATGAGCCTGAGCAGGGCCAGCAGTTCGCTGCGGAAGAAAGACTGCCGTCTGCCCGCGCAGGACAGCGTGGCCAGCGACTGCAACAGCGGACGCTTGCCGAACACGCGGCCATAATCGCTTTCCACGCCCCATACCGCCACGATGGTCGCGGCGTCCACGCCGTACTCGTGCGATACCTGTTGCAGCAGCGCGCGGTGCTGTTCCAGCAGCGCGCGGCCATCGTCCACGCGCTGCTCATCGACCAGCGCCGCCAGGTAATCCCAGATGGGCGTGGTGAATTCCGGCTGCGCATCCAGCAGCGGCAGCACGCTCGGATCGGGTTGCAGTCCGGCGGTGAGGGCCTGGAAGCGTCCGGCCGCAATGCCCTGCGTGGCCGCCGTTGCCTGCAGGCGGGTCATGCAGCTGCTGAAGGCCGGATCCGGTGCCGGTACGGTAGCCGACGCCGGCGGTGCCGCGAGCGCGGCGGCCAGGCCGAGCGTGGTCAGGAGGGGCATGGCGTCCTTCGCATGGCCGTTGTCTTGGCAATGGTAGCGCCCCCGGGCGCGAAGGCGTGCCGGTGGCGGGCAGCGCACGGCATTAGCGGATGGCGCGCAGCAGGCGCAGGCCGAAGGCGGGATCGGGCGCGATGCTGTCCCAGCGCGCCGCGATCTGCAGGCCGGCGGCATCGAGCAGCTGCTGGAAACCCGCTTCGGTGTACTTGTGGCTGTATTCCACGCGGATGGCCTCGCCGGCCGCAAAGTGGAAGCGCTGGCCTTCCACCGTGACCGATTGTTCGCGGTCGCTGACCAGATCGGTCTCGATGCGCAGCCGCGACACGCTGTAGCGCGCACGATGATGGAACGCACGCAGGTCGAAATCGCTGCCGATTTCGCGGTTCAGGCGCTGCAGCAGGTTGAGGGTGAAGGCGGCGGTGACACCGGCAGCGTCGTTGTAGGCCGATTCCAGCGTCGCGGTGTCCTTGTGCAGATCGATGCCGACCAGCGCCATGCCATCGCTGCCCATGGTCTGGCGCATGGCGCGCAGCAGCGCGACGGCATCGTCGTGTTCGAAGTTGCCCAGGGTGGAACCGGGGAAGAACATCAGCCGGCGTGCAGGCTCGCGCGCAGGCCGTGGCAGTTCCACCGGCTGGGTGAAATCGGCACACACCGGCAGCATTTCCAGCGCCGGCAGGGCCGG
Source organism: Pseudomonadota bacterium (assembly GCA_023423605.1). GTDB lineage: Bacteria > Pseudomonadota > Gammaproteobacteria > Xanthomonadales > Xanthomonadaceae > Stenotrophomonas. The sequence continues at coordinate 1,867 of JAFAFF010000021.1, read as the reverse complement.
TGCCAGATGATCGATGCTGGCCAGCAGGGCCGCGCGGGAGATCTCGATCGGGGTATAGGCCACCGGATCGTGCAGGGCCTCCAGCAGCAGGGCGGTCTTGCGCCCGCTGCCGCTGCCCAGTTCCACCACGTGCACCCGCGGTCCGACGGCGTCGGCGATGTCCGGCAGGCAGCTGCGCAGCAGCGCCCGTTCGGTACGGGTGGGGTAATACTCCGGCGTCCGGGTGATCTGCTCGAACAGTGCCGAACCGGCCGCATCGTAGAAGTACTTGGAGGGCAGGCGCCTGGGCTGGCTGGACAGGCCACGGAGCGTATCGGCGAGCACGCGTTCGCGGCCGGGTGTCAGGTCGGTAAGCGCCTGCCGCGCCGCGTGTACGGTACTCATGCAGTATCCCGTGCGAGGCGCACGCCGGAAAACTGCCAGCGCGCGGAAGGATCGAAAAAGTTGCGGTACGTGCCGCGGACGTGACCGCGTGGCGTCACGCAGCTGCCGCCACGCAGTATCCACTGGCCGCACATGAACTTGCCGTTGTACTCGCCAAGGCTGCCGGGGAACGGTCGAAAGCCAGGATATGCACCATAGGCACTGCTGGTCCATTCCCAGACATCGCCGTGCAGCTGCTGCAGCGTCTCTTCGCCGGTGGCAGCCGCCGGATGCAGCCGGTCATCGTCGGCGAAGTGGCCTGCCGGGTCCGCGGCATCCGCACGCAGGCTGGCGGCGGCCTCCCATTCGAACTCGGTGGGCAGCCGGGCGCCGGCCCAGCGGGCGTAGGCATCGGCTTCGTAATAGCTGACATGGCAGACCGGCGCGCCAGGATCCAGCGGCCGCCACCCGCCCAAAGTGAATTCCCTTTCTCCGGCATCATCCCAGTACAACGGATGCTGCCATTCCTGTGCCTGGCACAGCGCCCAGCCTTCGCTCATCCACAGATGCACCTGGCGGTAACCGCCATCGGCGATGAAACGCGCGAATTCGGCGTTGCTCACCGCGCGGCTGGCCAGAGCATGGGCGGGCACCAGCACCCGATGGCGTGGCGATTCGTTGTCATAGGCGAAGGCGGCATTCTGCGGCCACGGCGGCGCGCCGATCCAGGCGATGCGTTCACCGCTCTCGATCCACTGCAGCGGCTGGTCCACCCCCGCTGCGGGAACCGCCAGATCGTCGCGGTAGGCCGGCTGCAGCGGGTTGCTCCACAATGCATGCTTGATATCGGTAAGCAGCAGTTCCTGGTGCTGTTGCTCGTGCTGCAGGCCGAGCTGCAGATGGTCCAGTGTTTCATCGTCCAGTACCGCATCGCGCAGCAGGGCAAGCACCTGCGCATCGATGCGTGCGCGGTAGGCGTGCACCTGGTCCAGGCTGGGACGCGAAAGCAGACCGCGATGCGCACGCGCATGCGCCGGGCCAACGGTCTGGTAATAGCTGTTGAACAGGAAATGCCACTCCGGTTGCAGCGCCTGATAGTCCGCGCGCGCACCCAGCACGAAGCGTTCGAAGAACCAGGTCGTGTGGGCCAGGTGCCATTTGGTGGGACTGGCATCGGGCATGCTCTGCACCATCGCATCTTCGGCGCTGAGCGGTGCGGCCAGTGCGATGCTGCGCCCTCTCACATGGGCAAAGTGGTCGGCCAGCTGGGCGTGGCGGAGCGAAATGGCAGGCGTGGCGAGGTGGCGGTTCACCGCACCGAGCTTCCCGCAGCGGCGGTGAGGGCAATGTCATGGCAGCGTGCGGCGGCCGTTGCAGTGCTGCATGCGGGCAAGCACCGCGCCATCAGCGTGCGTCCCGATAGAGCCAGCGACCGTCGATCCTTTCGAAGCGGCTGTGCTCGGTCATCTTCACCGCGCTGCCGCCACCGATGCGGTAGCGCGCG
>JAFAFF010000329.1 GCA_023423605.1 Pseudomonadota bacterium | reverse complement strand
TGCGCGAAGTGGTGGGCGTGGAAGGCGATGCCGGGCTGGTGGCGCGCGCGAAGGAGAACGCCATCCGCAATGGCCTGGGCAATGCCTCGTTCCATGCGGCGGACCTGACCCAGGACCAGCGCCAGGCCTCGTGGATGCGCGAGGGCTTCGACAAGCTGCTGCTGGATCCGCCGCGTTCGGGCGCGATCGATGTGCTGCAGCAGCTGCCGCTGAAGCAGTTCAAGCGGATCGTGTATGTCAGCTGCCACCCCGGGTCGCTGGCGCGCGATGCCGGTTATCTGGTCAACGAACAGGGCTTCAGGCTGGTCAGCGCGGGCGCGATGGACATGTTCCCGCATACCGCTCACGTGGAAAGCATCGCGGTATTCGAAAGGGCCTGATGCGCCCTGTGCCGCCGTGGTGGGCGATAGACCCCGCCCGGCGGGTGGCTGAGATGCCTCGCCTTGGTGAGTGAGAGGCCTCGACCTGGTGGGTGAGATGCCTCGCTTTAGTGGCTCAGAGACCTTGCCCTGATGGGTGAGAGGCGTTGCTTTGGTGGCTCAGCGACCTTGCCCTGATGGGTGAAAGGCCTCGCTTTGGTGGCTCAGAGACCTTGCCTGGTGGGTGACGACCGTTGGTCGTCACGCCCTTCGCTCATAATGAGCCCATGGCTATTGAAATCGAACGTAAATTCCTCGTCGCCGACGACGGCTGGCGTGCTGCGGCGCACGCTGTCATCCCCATGGCACAGGGCTACATCAACGACATGGGGGCGTTGGACCGCGGCGACCAGAAGGCCTCGGTACGGGTGCGCATCGAAGGCGATGGCGCCGCGCTGAACCTGAAATCGCGAACGTTGGGACGCAGCCGGCAGGAGTTCGACTACCCGATCCCGGTGCAGGACGCGCGCGACCTGCTGGCGTTGTGCGTCGGCGGCATCGTGGAAAAGCGACGCCATCTGGTGCACCACGGCGGACTGCTGTGGGAAGTGGACGAGTTCCTGGGTGACAACGCCGGCCTGGTGGTGGCCGAAGTGGAACTCGACCACGCCGACCAGCAGGTGGCGCTGCCGGACTGGGTGGGCGAGGAGGTCACCGACCAGGCGCGCTACTACAACGTCGCCCTGGCCACGCACCCCTACACCCGCTGGAAAGGGGACGGAGGCGGTTAATTGCAATTAACCGCCTCCGTCCCCTTTTCACGCGCTTCTGCGACAATGCGGCGCTGCGCCATGCTGGCGCGCTGTCGTAGTGGAGATCGACCATGTTGCTGATCGGCGTTGCCGGTACCGAATTGACCGCGCAGGAGCGTGACTGGCTGCAGCACGATGCCGTTGCCGGTGTGGTGCTGTTCGCGCGCAACTTCGCTTCCCGGCAGCAGATCGGCGAGCTGTCGGCGGCCATCCGCGCTGCCGCGCCGCGTCCGCAACTGGTCTGCGTGGACCAGGAAGGCGGCCGTGTACAGCGCTTCCGCGAGGGCTTCAGTGCGTTGCCGCCGCTGCAGCAGCTCGGCCAGGCGCATGCCACCGATCCGCTGGGCGCGCTGGCCGCCGCTGAACAGCACGCCTGGCTGATGGCCAGCGAAGTGCGGGCCAGCGGCGTGGACCTCAGCTTCGCGCCGGTGGTGGATCTGGCGCGGGGCAACCGGGCCATCGGCGACCGTGCATTCAGCGATGACCCGCAGGTCGCAGCCGCCTTCACCGCAGCCTACGTGCGTGGCATGCACGGCGCCGGCATGGCCGCCACCCTCAAGCACTTTCCCGGCCATGGCACGGTACTGGAAGACACCCATGTCGACAGCGCCGTCGACCCGCGCGCGCTGGACGAGCTGCGTGCGCAGGACCTGGTGCCGTTCATGGCCGGCATCCAGGCCGGTGCCGACGCGGTGATGATGGCGCATGTGGTCTATCCGCAGGTCGCTCCGGAGCCGGCCGGTTATTCGCGCCGCTGGATCCAGGACATACTGCGTGGCGAGCTGGGCTTCCGTGGCGTGGTGTTTTCCGACGACATCGGCATGGCTGCGTCATCGGCTGCCGGCGGTGTCCGGGCGCGCGTCGATGCCCATCTGGATGCGGGCTGCGATGTCGTGCTGGTCTGCCATCCCGAGCTTGTCGAAGACTCGCTCCGCGCCGTCGAACCGCGCACACTCAATACCGGCGCGCTGCTTGGCCTGATCGGCCGCGGCGCGCTCGGCTGGGACGGCCTGCTGGCCGATGCCCGCCATGGCGATACCCGAACCCGTTTGCTCGAACTTTCTGGAAGAACCGTCTGATGCCCAACCTCACCATTTCCCAGGCCCTGGAACAGGCCGATCTGCTGGTCGATCGCCCCACCATCGACAAGGCCATCGGTGCCATCGCCGACGCCATCGCGCGCGACTACGAGGGCGAGGTGCCGGTGTTCCTGTCCATCATGCATGGCGCGTTGCCGTTCGCCGGCCAGCTGGCACTGGAACTGGGCGCGCGCGGCCAGGACGTGCAGTTCGATTACCTGCACGCCACCCGCTACCGCGGCGAGACCACCGGCGGCGAGCTGGTGTGGAAACATCGCCCGGCCACGGCGTTGTTCGGTCGCCGCGTACTGCTGGTGGACGACATCCTGGATGAGGGCTACACCCTGCAGGGCGTGCGCACCTGGTGCCTGGAACAGGGTGCCACCGACGTGCACATCGCCGCGCTGACGGTCAAGCGGCACGAGCGTGCGTTGCCGGACGTGCAGGCCGACTACGCCGGCGTGGAGCTGCCGGACCGCTACGTGTTCGGTTTCGGCATGGACGTCAACGAGACACTGCGCTGTGTTCCGGCCATCTACGCGATGAAGGAATAACAGCGTATGCAGCAGATCGCATTGGCGGTCATCGGCGGGACCGGGGTCTATTCGCTGGCGCAGCTCGATGACGTGCAGTCCCACGAGGTGGAAACCCGCTTCGGCACGCCGTCCAGCCCGGTCCGCGTCGGCACCCTGCTGGGGCGCCGGGTGGCCTTCCTGGCGCGCCACGGCGAAGGGCATTCGTTGCCACCGCACAGGATCAACTACCGCGCCAACCTGGCCGCGCTGCAGCAGCTGGGCGCGCAGCGCGTGCTGGCGCTGAACACCGTGGGTGGCATCACCGAGGCGTTCGCGCCGCGCGTGCTCGCCTGCCCGGACCAGATCATCGATTACACCTGGGGCCGGATCTCCACCCTGTGCGAGGAGCCGGGCAGCGAGGTGCTGCACGTCGACTTCGGGCACCCCTACACGCCGATGCTGCGCAGCAGGATTCTGGCCGCCGCCAAGGTGACCGGCGTCGCGATGCAGGACGGCGGCTGCTATGGCGCCACGCAGGGCCCGCGGCTGGAAACCATCGCCGAAATCGCGCGCATGCGCCGCGACGGCTGCGATCTGGTGGGCATGACCGGGATGCCGGAAGCTGCCCTGGCGCGCGAGCTCGGGCTGGACTACGCGTGCCTGGCGATCGTGGCCAACTGGGCCGCTGGATGTGGCGATGGCGAGGAAATCACGATGGCCGAAGTACTCGCCAACGTGCAGGCCGCCTCCAATGGTTTGCCGGAACTGGTGGGTGAATTGGCACGGGGGTGATTGTCATCCTCGGGCAAGCTTTGCATACTCCGCCAGTGCGCAGGTTTTTGCGCACACCACCCATTCATTGCAAAGGTCTCGCATCACCATGCCGAACGGTACCGTCAAGTGGTTCAACGACGCCAAGGGATTTGGTTTTATTTCGCCGGAGGATGGCAGCGCCGACGTGTTCGCGCACTTCTCGGCCATCAACTCCAAAGGCTTCCGCAGCCTGCAGGAAGGTCAGCGCGTCAGCTATGACCTGACCCAGGGGCCGAAGGGCGCCCAGGCCTCGAACATCACGCCGGCCGAGTGATCCATTCGACCGTGTATTGAAGAACCCCGCTGCGGCGGGGTTTTTCATTTCACGATGACATCAGTACCGCATTTCGCTGGACTACGCCGAAGCTAGATACAGCAGGTTTATCAATAACTTAGGCGAGTTCATCATATGCCGGTGCTTTCTGAAACCCTACCCGACAGGTGACCGCATGGCTCCCATGTGGCCCCTGAAAAACGGGTCTTTGAGGAGTCATCGTGGCAAAAATCAAACTCACCAGAACCGCCGTGGAGACGGCGCAACCCGAGGCGCAGGCCATCGAACTGCGGGACACCCTGGTGCCCGGCTTCCTGTGCAAGATCACCCCGGCGGGCAGGCGGGTGTTCATGCTCCAGTACCGCACGAACGGCGGGGAGCGGCGCAAGCCCTCCCTGGGCCTGTTCGGGGAGTTGACCGTCGAGCAGGCCCGCGCGCTGGCACAGGAGTGGCTGGCCCACGTGCGCCGGGGTGGTGACCCGGCCGCCGACAAGGCGGCGGCGCGCACCGCCCCCACGGTCAAGGAACTGTGCACGAAGTTCATGGAGGATCACTCCAAGCAACGCAACAAGCCCAGCACGCAAAAAGGCTACTGGAAAACCATCAACAACAACGTCATCCCGCTGCTGGGCCGCATGAAGGTGCAAGACGTCAAGCGCCCGGACATTGCCGCAGCGATGAAGAAGATGGCCCACAAGCCGGCGGACGCGAAGCCGCTGCGTCTCGCGTTCGAGGCGGGCAAGTTGCACTCGTTCATCCTCTGGGGGCCGCCAAGCGTGGGCAAGACCACCCTAGGGCGCCTGGCCGCCAGTGCGACCGACAGCCGATTCATCGCCATCTCGGCCGTGCTGGCCGGGGTGAAGGACATCCGGCAAGCCATCGACGAGGCCCAGGCCGAACTGGACAACCATGGTCGATCGACGGTGCTTTTCGTCAATGAGATCCATCGCTTCAACAAGGCGCAGCAGGATGCCCTGCTGCCGCATGTCGAGTCGGGGCTCCTGACCCTGGTGGGGGGGACGACCGAGCATCCGGGGTTGGCGGTCAATTCCGCACTGCTCTCGCGCGCGCAGGTCTATACCCTCGAACCGCTGTGCAGCGACGAACTGAACCAGCTCTACGAACGCGCACTGCCGCATCTCAAGGGCGTCACGTTGGACGCGGACGCGCTGGACCTGCTAAAGGGCTTTGCCGATGGCGATGGCAGGGCGTGGCGCGGTCGGGCTGGTACCAGCCAACGGACAGGGGCGTCGAGCGAAGGCTGGGAGAAAGGCTTACTTGGCTGCGCTCGCTCGATGACGCGACGCCGCCAAGCCCGGACGCTTTACCGACATCCCCCCCGAAATCGGCCCATCGCTACCTCACGAACTACAGGATAAGAACATGCCAGACGCTTCTCTCGGTGAATCCTCGGCGAGTATCCGACGAAGACGAGTTGCCCGCTATCTGCACACGGAGTCTGGTGCTGCGGTGCTGCTGGTGATCGTCACGGTCGTGGCGCTGGCGTGGGCGAACTCGCCGCTATCCGATGCCTATTTCGAGTTGTGGCACCTGGACGTCGGGTTTGACTTCGGGCCGCTGGGCCTGCACATGGATCTGCATCACTGGGTCAACGACGGCCTGATGGTCGTCTTCTTCTTCCTGATCGGCCTGGAGGTGCGTCAGGAATTCGCCCACGGGTCGCTCAGGGACCGCAGCCGTGCCCGTCTCGCTCTGATCGCGGGGGTCGCGGGTGTCGTGCTTCCCGCGCTGGTGTATGTCCTGATCGTGGGGCTGGCCGGAAGTGAGGGCCTGCACGGGTGGGGGGCGGTGGTCGGTACCGATACGGCGTTCATGCTGGGCACCCTGGCGATCGTCGGCCCGCGGCTATCCGGTCAGTTGCGCGTGTTCTTGCTCACCCTGACCGTGGTCGATGACTTCCTCGCCGTGTCTATCATCGGCATCGTCTATAGCGAGGAGATCCGGGTCGTCCCGTTGCTGATCGCCCTCGCCAGTCTCGTCGGGTTTTGGTTGCTAGGGCGCAACCGCCAGTGGCGGGCAACGCCCTATGTGCTGATCGTGATCGTGCTGTGGCTCGCGACCGTGTACTCCGGCATCCATGCCTCCCTCGCCGGGATGGCCGCGGGGCTGCTGATCCCCGCCTACGCAACGCAACGTCACAAGGTCGTCGCGGCAAGACAGTTGTTCCGTGACTTCTGGCAGTCTCCAAGTGCCGCATCGGCTCGCGCAGTGGACTGCGGGCTGTCCCAGGGTATCTCGGTGAACGAGCGGCTGCACGAGTTCCTGCGGCTGCCGACAGCGCTGCTGATCGTGCCGGTGTTCGCCTTGGCGAACGCCGGGGTGGACCTGCGTGGTGGGCTGCTCGCTGAGGCCTTCGGCTCGCCCGTGACCTGGGGCGTCATCGCGGGGCTGGTGCTCGGCAAGCTCCTGGGCATCGGGCTCATCACACTCGCCGCGGTCCGCCTCGGCCTGGGGCGCCTGCCGGCGGGTGTCGGAATGGGGAGCGTGTTCGGTGGTGCGGCACTGTCCGGAATCGGGTTCACCGTGTCGCTGCTCATCATCGGGCTCGCGTTCGGCACGACCTCCGACCTGGGCCGCCGGGCGACGGTCGGCGTGCTCGTGTCGATGATGCTCGCCACGTTGCTCGGGCGGCTCATCTTCAAGGTTGCCGCTCGCAGGTGGGGTGAGGAGACCGCCGATCTGCCGATGTTGCTTGAGCCGCCGGTCGATCCCGAGGTCGATCACATTCGCGGGCCAGAGGACGCGCAGCTCACGCTGGTGGAGTACGTGGACTTCGAGTGCGCGTACTGTGCGCACGCTACCGGTTCTTGGGAGGATCTGCGCGCCCACTTCGGGGACGACCTGCGGTATGTGGTGCGCCAGTTGCCGCACCACCCGCATGGGCCGATCGCCGCGCGTGCGTCCGAGGCGGCATCGAATCAGGGGATGTTCTGGCCGTGGCTGGACTTGGTGTTCACCCGTCAGCACGCGCTGGAGCGCGAGGATCTGATCGGCTACGCCGTAGAGCTTGGGCTCGACGTCGATCGGTTCATCGCGGATCTCGACAGCCCTGCGGTGATCGAGCGTGTCGAGCGCGACCTCGCCAGTGCGGTCGCCAGCGGTGCGCATGTCACGCCGACGTTCTTCGTCGAGGGTCGCCGCCTGCGCGGCAGCTACGACGCCCGCACTCTCACCGCAGCGCTCGAAGCCAGCCGCCGCGGCACCCGAACTCAGGAACTCCCGTCCTGAGCGGGACGAACTACAGGATAAGAACATGCCAAACAATTCTTTCGGTGAATCCTCTTGTACCGCTGCGGCCAGCGGCCTCGTGCAGGTGCGTGGCGCGCGCGAGAACAACCTCAAGGAGGTGGACGTCTCCATCCCGCGTAACGCGCTGGTGGTGTTCTCGGGTGTCTCCGGCTCCGGGAAGTCCTCGCTGGCCTTTGGCACCATCTATGCGGAGGCCCAGCGGCGCTACTTCGAGTCGGTGGCCCCCTATGCGCGGCGACTGATCGACCAGGCCGGCGTGCCGGACGTCGATGCGATCGACGGCCTGCCGCCGGCGGTGGCGCTGCAACAGCAGCGGGGCTCCAGCAACGCGCGTTCCTCTGTGGGCAGTGTGACCACCTTGTCCAGCCTGGTGCGGATGATGTATTCGCGCGCCGGCGCCTACCCAGCCAACCAGCCGATGCTGTACGCCGAGGATTTTTCGCCCAACACGCCGCAGGGAGCGTGCCCGACCTGCCACGGCCTGGGCCATGTGTACGAGGTGACTGAGGCCATCATGGTGCCCAATCCCTCCCTGAGCATCCGCGAGCGGGCGATCGCCTCCTGGCCCCCCGCCTGGCAAGGCCAGAACCTGCGCGACATCCTGGTCAGCATGGGCTACGACGTTGACCGACCGTGGAAGGACCTGCCGAAGAAGGATCGCGACTGGATTCTGTTCACCGAGGAAACACCGACGGTGCCGGTGTACGCCGGCTTCACGCCCGCCGAAACCCGCGCCGCGCTCAAGCGCAAGATGGAGCCGAGCTACATGGGCACCTTCACCGGCGCCCGGCGGTATGTGCTGCACACCTTTGCCAACACCCAGAGCGCGCTGATGAGAAAGCGCGTGTCCCGGTTCATGGAGGGCAAACCGTGCCCCACCTGCCACGGCAAGCGGCTCAAGTCCGAGGCGCTGTCGGTCACCTTCGCCGGCGTGGACATCGGCGCGTTCATGCAGATGCCGCTGGACCAGTTGGCGGCCTTGCTCGAACCCATCGCCCAGGGCGATTTCCGCGCCCATGCAGCGGGGGCGGCTACGGACAAGGAAGCGACCCGACGCGACCGTGCCGAACGCGCGGCCTCCGGTCGCGCCGTCCATGCGGTATCGCCCGACGTGCGCCGCACCTCGGCGCTATCGGAAGAAAAGCGCCTCGCCGCGCAGCGCCTGGCCGGTGGCGTGATGGCACGCCTGCGCCAACTGCGTGGGCTGGGCCTGGGCTACTTGACGCTGGACCGGGCCACGCCGACGCTTTCGGCCGGCGAGTTGCAGCGCCTGCGGCTGGCCACGCAATTGAGTTCCCTGCTGTTCGGTGTCGTGTACGTGCTCGACGAGCCCTCCGCGGGCCTGCACCCCTCCGATAGCCAGGCCCTGTACGACGCACTCGACCGGCTGCGCGACGCCGGCAACTCGGTGTTCGTGGTGGAGCACGACTTGGACCTGATGCGCCGCGCGCAATGGCTCGTGGATGTCGGGCCGGATGCTGGGGAGCGTGGCGGCCGCGTGCTCTACAGCGGCGAGCCGGATGGCCTGCGCAAGATTGCCGAATCGCGTACTGCACGCTACCTGTTCGATGAGATCCCCGCGCCGGGAAGCCGGGCACGCGAAGCGACCGGCTGGCTGGAGCTGCAAGACATTCACCGCCACAACCTGCATGGCGTGAATGCGCGCATTCCGCTGGGCGTGCTGACGGCCGTCACCGGCATCTCCGGCTCGGGCAAGTCCAGCCTCGTCGCGCAGGCCCTGCCGGAGCTGGTGCTGCTGCACCTGGGCCACGAGCCGGAAGACGATGTAGCCGAAAGCGCCACCAGCGAAGGGCCGGCAGTGATCGAAGCGACCGGCGGCCATCTGGCGGGCGACGTGGACGCCGTACAGCGTCTGGTGCAGGTGGACCAGAAACCGATCGGGCGCACGCCGCGGTCGAACCTGGCCACCTACACGGGCCTGTTCGACCATGTGCGCAAGCTGTTCGCTGCCACGCCCGATGCGCGACGCCGCCGCTACGATGCCGGGCGGTTCTCGTTCAACGTCGTCAAGGGGCGCTGCGAGACCTGCGAGGGCGAGGGCTTCGTCAGCGTGGAACTGCTGTTTATGCCCAGCGTGTACGCGCCGTGCCCGACGTGCCATGGCGCACGCTACAACGAGGCCACGCTGAAGGTGCAATGGAACGGGCGCAACATCGCCGAGGTGCTGCAGATGACCGTGGACGAAGCCAGCGAATTCTTCGCGGGTGAAGACGCTGTGACAAGGCCACTGCAACTGCTGCGCGATATCGGACTGGGCTACCTGCGCCTGGGGCAACCGGCCACAGAGCTCTCCGGTGGCGAGGCGCAGCGTATCAAGCTGGCGACCGAGCTTCAGCGCAGCCAGCGCGGCCGAAGCCTGTACGTGCTCGACGAGCCGACTACCGGGCTGCATGCGTCGGACGCCGACCGGCTGCTGGTGCAGTTGCAGCGCCTGGTCGATGCCGGCAATACCGTAGTGATGATCGAACACGATATGCGCGCGGTGGCCCAGGCCGATTGGGTGATCGACGTGGGGCCTGGCGCAGGCGCTGCCGGCGGCAGCATCGTGGTGGCGGGCTCCCCTCAGCAGGTGGCCCGAACGTCTGGCAGCAGAACCGCTCCGTTCCTTGCACAGGAGTTGGCGCGGGCCGAGTAGCTCAGTTCGCCAAATGTTGCCAATTTTCGCGGGGCATTGATCGTCGCCACACGACGGTGGCGATCAATGCCCGAATCGCGTCATCCTTCCTGAGTCAGAGCAAGATAGGGGTTGTTGGGCGGTATTTCGGCACGGCGCTGCAAATGCCCGGGGTCGCGGAAGACGTCCATGGTGTTGAGGTCTTCTCGTGCCGGCATATAGCGCAGGGTGAAGGCGGGACCGACCATGTTGCCGTCGTAAGTTCCGACCGGCAGTACTCCCTGGATCACCTGGTTGCGCAGACCTCGCTTGAAGAGGCAGGTACGGTGCCGTGAAGGTCTGGCGCCAACTGGCACGTGAGGGTACGGCCGTTGCGCGCTGTACCGTCGAGCGGTTGATGCGCCGCCTCGGTCTACAAGGCGCGATGCGAGGCAAGGTGATCCGCACCACGATCAGCGATGCCAAGGCGCCATGCCCGCTGGACCGTGTCAACCGCCAGTTCCGTGCCGAGCGCCCGAACCAGCTTTGGGTCAGTGATTTCACATACGTATCGACGTGGCAAGGTTGGCAGTACGTGGCCTTTGTCATTGATGTGTACGCCCGGCGCATCGTCGGTTGGCGGGTCAGCAGTTCGATGCGCACTGACTTCGTTTTGGATGCGCTGGAGCAGGCGCTGTACGCCCGCTGACCCGAGCGTGATGGGTCGTTGACCCACCACTCCGACAGAGGGTCTCAATACGTCGGAATTCGCTACACCGAGAGGCTGGCAGAGGCCAAAATTGCACCCTCGGTGGGCAGTCGCGGTGACAGCTACGACAACGCCTTGGCCGAGACCATCAACGGCTTGTACAAAGCCGAGTTGATTCACCGCCGGGCACCGTGGAAAACGAAAGAAACTCTGGAACTGGCCACCCTCGAATGGGTGTCCTGGTTTAACCACCACAGGCTCCTTGAGCCCATGGGGCACATTCCGCCCGCAGAAGCTGAGGCAAACTACTACCGGCAACTCGCCGGTCAGGCCACCTCGGTGGCGACCTGACTTAAACCACACTGCCTCCACGAAACCCGGTGCGGTTCACTCGGTAGATGCCATCGATTCACAGCTTCGCAAGATCGAAGGGCAGAGCATTGGGTATAAAGTGGCTCATTTCTTCGATCTTCTGGGGCGGTGATTTACGCGACCTGCAGTGTCGGATAGTCTGTATAGCCCTTGGCGCCACCTGCGTAGAACGTGTTGGAGTCAGGCGCGTTCAGCGGTGCCTTGGCCCTGATGCGTGCGGGCAGGTCCGGGTTAGCCAGGAAGGCGGTGCCAAAGGCCACAGCGTCAAGCTTACCTTCGGCAATAGCTGCCT
>JAFAFF010000075.1 GCA_023423605.1 Pseudomonadota bacterium | reverse complement strand
ACATAAAGAAAGGTACGTCGCTCAATGTCGCTGTGTCCGGTGCCAGCGCCAGCCAGCCGATCCGTGTGGGCTACTACAGGACCGCCGGGCAAGGCATCAATGCCGGCGTGATGAGTGCCGACATCATCATCACGGCGAGTTACCAGTGAAATCTTCCGTGGTCAGACACCACGCCAGGGCGTCGCTGTGGTCTCAAGCGGCCAATCTGAGTGAGCATGCAGTGGGTCCAGGAGCGGAGCGGCTGGTAATGGCGGTGGCGGCATCCGATCAGATCGTTGGAGGAGCTCCGGATATGTACGTCTCCTCAAGCTTGACGCCGATCTGCCACAAGGCGGGTTACCTGATCTCCCGCACCCGATTCGTGAAAGGGATGCGGCAATGCCTCGCGGCCTGTCAGAGATACGCACGCGCTGCACTCGCGTGCGCGTTCCTGTCCGTGGCAGCGGCATTTCCTGCCTCGGCGGAATGTATTCCCGATGTCGCGCTTGTCACCTATAGCCGGACTGTTACATCGCAGTTCATAAGTGAGCCGGACAGGCCGCTCTTCAGTGCTCCCACCGGTCTCATCCGCTTCAACTGCAGCAGATCCGGTGATGTTGACGTATTTCCCTCGTTCAGTGGCATGCGTTATGTGCGTCATATCAATGGGAACCCGGCTTACGAAACGGCTCCGGATTCACCGCTGGTGACATTGAGGCTCCGGCTGTACCAGTACGACGAATTCGGTGATCCCGTGGAAGGTGTCGATCCGCCTGCTCTTGACGCCAATCGCAGGCTGCCCTTGTACCTGCAGAAAGGGCATGCGCTCATCCAGATCAGCCTCGAGGTATTCGCACGTGGGGGGGCCATGCGCCCTGCAAGCCAACGTCAGGTTGGCAGTGTGTTTATCGGCAACCAGAACGTTGCCGAGTTCCGTTTTGATCTGGGCTATGACTTCCTCGGCAGCACCTGCACATTGACCGATGCCCGTGTGCTGCTCGATACCATCGCTGCGGACCTGCTGGCGCAGCATGCCACCGCCGGGGAAAAGGCCTTCAGTGTCGGAATGGACTGCGGTCCGGTGTCCGGCCGCCCCGTCGCGCTTGAGATAAGCGACGCACACGACCGCAGCAGCACGTCTGACGTACTGCGCGCTACGCCAGAGTCAAGTGCCCGTGGTGTGGGGATGCAACTGCTGTACGGTGGTCAGCCGCTTCGCATGGGTACGGTCTGGGGCCACTCGCTTTCCACTGGCGCTCCGGAAAGAATTCCCTTTTCAGCACGTTACATCCGTACCAGTGAAGACCTGACACCCGGTTCGATCAATGCCGAGGCGGTGCTGACCGCCAATTACTACTGAGCCCTGATGCATGAAGCGAGCGGTCAGCAGCGCAGGAGCGTGGGTAAGGCGCAGCCGATCAGGTAGCGGGCGGCGACTTCAGGTCCGGACAGAGTCCAAGGCAGGCCATGATGGTCGGCAGTACAAGTGGAATGCATTCGAACGGGTCCCTCCATCACGCAGGGACGGTGCGGGCGAGGATGGTCTCCCTGACGCGGCCACCCGGGTGGGCCATGACCAGGATCACCTCGTGGGCGGGAATACCTTGCCGGGATTCAGGATGGCATCGGGATCCAGCACGCCTTTGATCGCACGCATGGCGCCCAGTGTCCCGGCGGTGAATGCCTGATCCATGAAGTCGCGCTTGGCCAGCCCGATGCCGTGCTCGCCAGACAGCGTGCCGCCCAGCGACAGTGTCAACGCGAACACCTTTGGCAACGCCGCATGCGCGCGTGCACTCTCGTCTGCATCGTCGGGGTGATAAAGAATGTTCACATGCAGGTTGCCGTTGCCCGCGTGCCCGAAGGTGACGATGGTCAGGGCGAACGCCTGCGCCAGCACCTGCACGCCGGCCACCAGATCCGGTATGCGCGATACCGGCACCACCACGTCTTCATTGATCTTTCCCGGTGCGATGCTGCGCAGGGCCGGTGACAACGCCTTGCGCGCGGCCCAAAGGCGTTCGCGGGCCTGTCCTTCCATGGCGACGTCGAGGGCGAGCATGCCATCACCTTCGGCCGCGTCGGCCAGCGCCTGCAGCAGGTACGGAAGAATGTCTTCATCGCCATCCGCTTCGATCAGCAGCATGGCGCCGGCTTCGGGCACATCGGCGCCGTTGTGACGCAGCAGTTGCAGGCTGCGTGCATCCATGAACTCCAGTCGCGTCGGTACCACCGGCTGGCCCATCACCCGCGATACCGCCTGCGCCGCCGCATCGGCATCGCGATACAGCACGCGCAGCCCGGCCTGCGCTTTCGGCAGCGGCGTGAGCTTGAGGGTGGCTTCCACGATCAGTGCCAGCGTGCCTTCGCTGCCTACCAGCAGATGGGTGAGGTCGTAGCCGGTGGCGTCCTTGGTGTACGCGCCACCGCACCGTATGACGTCGCCGGTGCCGGTCACCGCCACCAGGCCCAGCACGTTGTCGCGGCTTGCCCCGTATTTCACCGCACGCGGGCCTCCCGCATTGCAGGCGAGGTTGCCGCCGATGCTGCAGATATCCGCGCTGGAGGGATCCGGTGGCCAGAACAGGCCATGCGGCTGCAACGCCTGCTGCAGGTCGCCGTTGAGGACCCCCGGCTGCACCACGGCGCAACGATCACCCGGGCGCAGGGCCAGGATGCGGTCCATGCGTGCGAATGACAGCACGATGCTGCCGCGCAGGGGCACCGCCGCGCCCGTGGTGCCGGTGCCGGCACCGCGGGCCACCAGCGCGATACGGTGCGCGCGGCAGGCGCGCACCAATGCCTGTACCTGTTCGGTGGTGGTCGGCATTGCAACGCCCGCCGGCCGCTGGTGGCGCCACGAATAATCCTGTGCGTGTGCTTCCAGCGTTGCCGCATCCTGCCGCCAACCCTCATCGCCCAGCAGCGTGCGCAGCGTTTCGATGAAGGCGGGGGGCAGGGCCGGAATCAGCTCGTCATTCATTGCAGTCATGGGCTTGTGCAGCAGGTCCATCAGGTTTCCAGCCGGAAAGCATCACGCAACCAGTGCAGCCGTGGAGGCTGGCCGCTGGCTTCCACCACGTCGAAGCGACAGGGACGCTGTGCCAGCGGGGCGTGATCGGCAAGGAACAACTGCGCGGCCAGTGCCAGCCGGCGTTGCTTGCGTGCGTCCACCGACATGGCACCGCCGCCATAGTCATCACGTGCACGAAAGCGGACTTCCACGAATACCACGGTACCGGCATCGTCCATCACCCGGTCGATCTCACCGCCCCGGTAACACACGTTGCGCGCGATGAGCTGCAGGCCGGCCCGCAGCAGCAACTGTTCGGCGGCGGCTTCCACCGCCGCTCCCTGCCGTGTCCGCTCAGTCGGCACGGGCGATCGGCAACGGCCGGCCGCCATTGAAGGTGGACCATGCCGGTACCCGCAACACGTTGCCGTCGCCATCCAGGAACAGCGTGCCGGTGGCACCGGGCAGGCCACCTTCGTGCGCCAGGTTTTCCAGGTAGCCGCTGATCTTCCAGGCGTCGAACCCGAAGGCGAACAGGCGACCGGCCGGGCCCCGTGCGCTGGGCAGCATCTGGCCGACGCTGCCGGCATTGGGCAGGCCGGCCACCGCGCGCACGTTCCAGGTTTCATTGGGGTAGATGATGCCATCCAGCGCCATGTCTTCTTCCGGCTTGCCGCTGCCGATGGTCAGCTGCGAGGTGCCCACGCGGGTGCCGCCGGCCACGCCGGCCAGTGCCAGCTGTGGAGCCAGCTGGCGTGCCTGCGGTGCACGCATGGCCAGCAGGACGCCATCGGCAGGACCGGCAGCGCGCAGCTGCGCGGTGATGTCGCTGACCGTGTCGCCAACGGCGATGGTGGACAGCACCTGGCCACCACGCTGCCGGAAACGCTCGGCAAAGGCGGTGGCGGTGCGGCGGCCGGTATCGTCGTTGCTGTGCAGGACCAGCACCTTGCTGCGTTCGCGGCCGCGCAGGTATTCGGCGGCCAGCACGCCATCGTCTTCCGGAGCCAGCGAGAAGCCGGCGCTGCCGGCCGGCGGTGCGTCCTTGCCGCGGTTCAGCGCCAGCACCGGTACCGGCAACTGCGCGCGGCGGTAGACCGCATCCACCTCATCGCGACCCAGCGGACCGACGATGAAGTCCGCGCCCGTGGTGACGGCCTTGTCATAGGCGGCCAGCGCGCCAGCGGGCGTGCCGGCGGTGTCGATGAATTCAATGGCCGGCTTGCGGCGGGTCTCGCCGTAATAGCCGGTCAGCAGGCCATCGCGCACGGGCTGTGCGGCGGTGGCCAGGCGTCCGGTCAGTGGCAGCAGCACCGCCATCTTCACCGGTGGGCGGTAGCCATCGCTCATCGCCGGCGGGCGCTTGCTGGTATCGAACTGCGCGGCGGCGCCGCGTTCGAACGGACGCGGAAGCGGCAGGCCGCGGGCGATGAGGGCCCTGCCTGCAAAGTTGTACAGCGGGTCGTTGGCCGGCAGCGCAGCGGCGCGCGCACGCAGGGTGGCATCGTCCAGCGTACCCAGCAGGGCCGCGACGGCGGTCTGGTTTTCGCTGCGCGCCTGGCCGTCCAGGCTGGCATGCGCGAGCGCGCGTTCCTGCGCGGCGCCGAAGGCATCGCCGGTACCCTGCAGCGCAGCGGCACGCGCCAGGTGCCAGCGCGTGGCCAGCTCGGGCGGCAGCTCGCCGCCGGTCTCGGTCAACGCTGCCAGGGCCTGCGCGGGTTGCTGGTCGGCCAGTGCCAGTTCGGCGGTGGTGAGCTGGTGGCGCAGCCGGCTGGCACCACTGAGCTGGCGAACCTGTACCTGCGCCAGCAGGCTGCGGGCGCGGGCCGCATCGCCGGCCTCATGCCAGGCGAAGGCCGCATCGGCCAGGGCATTGCTGCGGGCACTGCCACGCAGCGTGCCGGCCAGGGTCTCCAGCTGCAGGGCGGCGTCGCGTGGGCGACCCTGGGTGATCAACTGCAGGGCCTGGCTCTGTTCCGGCGAATCCGGTGCGCTGGTCAGGCTGGTGGTGGCGCAGCCGGCCAGGAGCAACAGCGACAACGAGAGGGCGGATATCCGTGTGGCAGGCTTGTTCATGATCGGGTCCATGCGGAAAGGGCAGCGGCCGTGGCCGGGTACACGCTACGATTCTACCCTTGACCCTGGAGTGCCGTTGAGATGACCGTTGCCACGCTGCATGTCGTTGCCACCCCGATCGGCAACCTTGCCGACCTGAGCCCACGGGCGCTGGAGGTGCTGCGCTCGGTGGCGGCGATCTGCGCCGAGGACACCCGCCATACCGGCCAGCTGCTGTCGCATTTCGGCATCCAGAAGCCGCTGGTGGCGCTGCATGAACATAATGAAGATGCGCTGTCCGAACGCATCGTGGCGCGCCTGCAGGCCGGCGAATCGCTGGCGCTGGTCAGTGACGCCGGCACGCCGCTGGTGAGCGATCCGGGTTTCCGGGTCGTCCGTGCCGCACGCGCGGCCGGCATCCGGGTCAGTCCGGTCCCCGGTGCCTGCGCGGCCATCGCGGCGCTGAGCGTGGCCGGACTGCCCAGCGATCGTTTCAGTTTCGAAGGCTTCCTGCCGGCAAAATCATCGGCGCGCCGCGAACGCCTGCAGTCGCTGGCCGGGGAAGTGCGCACGATGGTGTTCTACGAATCCTCGCACCGCATCAGCGAGTCGTTGGCCGACATGCGGGCAGCCTTCGGTGGCGAGCGTACTGCGGTGCTGGCGCGCGAACTCACCAAGCTGTTCGAGACCGTGCTCGATGGCGACCTGGCCAGCCTGCAACGGCAGGTGGACGCCGACGAGAACCAGCGCAAGGGCGAATTCGTGGTGATGGTGCAGGGCGCGGCCAACGACGCGCAGGCGCAGCTGGCGCAGGGGCTGCGGATGTATGCCCGGCTGAGCGAGCATCTGCCGCCCTCCACCGCGGCGAAACTGGCTGCGGAACTGACCGGTGCGCCGCGCAAGGCGTTGTACGGATCCTGATCCGGCCCGCGTCCGCTGCGCGTGGATGTGGGATAATGCGCGCGGCGGAGTCGGCCAGGCAGTCGCGTCATCCCCTCGCGGGATGCCGAGGAAAGTCCGGGCTCCACAGGGCAAGGTGCCAGGTAACGCCTGGGCGGCGCGAGCCGACGGAAAGTGCAGCAGAAAGATACCGCCTACGTCTTCTCCGGAAGGCCGGCAAGGGTGAAATGGTGCGGTAAGAGCGCACCGCGAGTCTGGTAACAGACCGGCACGGCAAACCCCACCTGGAGCAAGACCAAATAGGGACCTCATGACGTGGCCCGCGTCGGGTCCGGGTAGGTTGCTTGAGCGTCCGCGGTGACGCGGCGCCTAGAGGAATGGCTGTCCATGACAGAACCCGGCTTATCGGCCGGCTCCGCCACTTTTTTGTTTTTCGCGTATCGATGGATGCCGGGCATGGCACCCATCTCGTAGAGCCCGGGTCTGCCCGGCTGGGGCTTTACCGCGCAGCGGGGCAGAGCCCCGCTCTACGGGCCGGTGGCAAGGGGAATGCTGCTCTCGCCGGTGAATGCGCCCTGTGGGCCGAATCGACGTTCGTGGATCCGACCCTGGCCATCGTGGCCTATCACGATGATCGTGCTGGCGCGGGTGCCGTAGTCATCGCCGCGGATGAAGGCCGCGCTCAGCCAGCGCTCGCGTTCCATGCCGATACCGGTGTCCGGCAACTCGGCATCCGCTGGCCGGTGCTCGTCGGCCAAGGCCGCCCACAAGGGGTCCAGCGACGCCTGGCCGGCCTCCAGCCACGCTGTCAACGCGTCCATCAGGCGCCGTGTCTTCGGCCAGGTCGCATCCAGCGTGCCGTTGGACATGCCATGTACCCCAGCTGCCAGCGATTGCCGGGCGAACGGATGGTTGCCCAGGTACTGCACGCCATTGGCGTCGGCCAGCAGCAGATTGAACGGCGCATAGGCCGCCGCATCCCGGGCCAACTGGTCTGCGTGCATGGCAGCGGTGTGCGTGTGGCGAAGGAAGCCGGCGACCAGCGCCCCCCGCGATGGCCCCGTCTGCGCGGCCATGGGGTCGCGCACGTTGGTGACCACGGCCATGCGTCCGGCCGGCCCGACAGCGGCCCAGCCGCCTCCTGAGCGCAGATCGCGCCCGCCGATGATTCCCTCGGCATCGTCCCAACGCCCCAGCGGCGCGGTGGGGCGGGAATGGAATTCGTCACGGTTGCCGGCCATCACCAGCCGCCAGCGCGGATGACGCAACCAAGCCAGGGCGAGCAGGCACATGCGACCGATTGTGAGCTTTTGCGCACATTTCCGCCAACTGCTCTACACGTTTCATGAATGAGCGGCAGAGGTTTCACGCCGCCTGCACAGCGCTGAACTTCACCTCAATCTCAAAATTTGAGACGAAACAGCAACTTGTGGATAAGCCTTGAACAAGTCTCTAAACATTGCCGCAAGCTATTGATGCCGCAGGTGATTTTCCCCTGCAAAAATTGTTGACAACCCTCGGGTCGCTGCTAAGGTGGGCAGAAGAGGGAAAACCGGGTGTTTTGTGGTTTTTCGTGGTTCAATGTTTCACCGGGCGAAGGAAAGGTGCAGGCGTCGTGTTTCAGGGCGAGACGGCCATCACGGTTGACGATAAAGGGCGCATGGCGGTTCCCACCGCGCATCGCGACCTGGTCGCGCGCGTGAGCAACAACCGCCTGGTCCTCACCTACAACCCGTTCGAGTCCGGCTGCCTGTGGCTGTATGCCGAATCCGAATGGGAACGGGTACGCGATGACGTCATGGCCAAGCCCAACACCCAGCGCGTGGTCCGCCTGCTGCAGCAGAAGCTGGTCGGCTCGGCCGCGCACCTGGAGCTGGACGGCAATGGCCGCATCAGCATCCCCGCCAGCCACCGCGGCGCGGTGGGCATCGAGAAGAAGGCGGTATTGCTGGGCATGGGCGACAAATTCGAACTTTGGAGCGAGCAGGCGCATCGCGCACTGATCCAGCAGACGTTGTCTGACGAGGATCTGGGCGATGGGTTGCTCGACCTGAAATTGTGAGCCGGGGTGCCCGGGTGCGCGGTCAAGCGCAGGCCGGTCACCTCCCGGTGTCGCAGTCGCCGGCGGGGCATCTGCCGGTTCTGTACACCCAGGTCCTGGACGGCCTGAGGGTGATCGAAAACGGACATTACCTGGATGGCACGTTCGGCCGTGGCGGACACGCGCGCGGCGTGCTGGAACAGCTTGGCAGCGAGGGTCGCCTGCTGGTCATGGACAAGGATCCGGAAGCCATTGCGGTAGCCGAGCGCGATTTCGCGGCCGATCCGCGCGTGTCCATCTTCCGTGGCAGCTTCGCCCAGCTGCTGCAGTGGGAGGCGACCGCCGCTGGCCTGGATGGCATCCTGTTCGATCTCGGCGTGTCCTCGCCGCAGCTGGACGTGGCCGAACGTGGCTTCAGCTTCGGCAAGGATGGCCCGCTGGACATGCGCATGGACCCGGACAGCGGGGAAAGCGCGGCGCAGTGGCTGGCGCGGGCCGATGACAGCGAGATCGCCGACGTGCTGTGGACCTATGGCGAGGAGCGGCAGAGCCGTCGCATCGCCCGCGCCATCGTCGCGCGCCGGCAGAAGCAGCCGTTCACCCGTACCGCTGAACTGGCCGAGGTGATCGCCTCGGTGATGCCGCGCGGCAAGTCGGGATCCGATAAGAGCCGGATCCACCCGGCCACGCGCAGCTTCCAGGCCATCCGCATCCACATCAACCGCGAACTGGCCGATCTTGAAGCCGGCCTGGATGCAGCGGTGGAGCGCCTGCGTCCTGGTGGCCGGCTGGCGGTGATCAGCTTCCATTCGCTGGAAGACCGTATCGTCAAGCAGTACATGAACCGGCTTGCCAAGGCGCCTCCGAGCAATCGTCGCCTGCCGGAACAGCAGGTCTTCGTCCCGACCCTGGACCTTGTGGGCGGCGCCATCAAGGCCAATGACGACGAGCTGGCAGCCAACCCGCGCGCGCGCAGCGCCGTGCTGCGGGTGGCCGAAAAACGCGAGGTGGCGCCGTGAGCCGGCTGATCCTGGTGATGCTGCTCGCGTGCACGGTCGCTTCGGCGATCGGCGTGGTGTTCGTGCGCCACCGCCATCGCCAGACCTTCATCGAACTGGCACGTGCCGAACGCGTCCGCGATGAGCTCAATATCGAATTCGGCCGCCTGCAGCTGGAACAGGCCACCCTGGCCGAAGCCACCCGCGTGGACCGCGTGGCGCGCGAAAAACTGGGCATGAAGTTCCCCGAGGCTGCCGACGTGGTGGTGGTGCGCCCATGAGCAAGGCCGGACGCAACCGTCCCCGCAACGCCTTCAACCTGCGCCAGCGGTTGCGCTGGGTGGCGCTGGCGCTGGGCCTGTGCTCGGTTTCGCTGGTGGGCCGTGCGGCGTACGTGCAGCTCGTCAACAGTGATTTCTACCAGCGCCAGGGCGAGGCCCGCTACCTGCGCGAGCTGCCGATCAAGACCTCCCGCGGCATGATCACCGACCGCAATGGCGAGCCGGTGGCGGTGTCCACGCCGGTGGCATCGATCTGGGTGAATCCGCAGGAACTGCTGCGTACGCCGGACCGCATCCCGGAGCTGGCCAGCGCGCTGGGCATGGCGGTGGACGACCTGAGCAGCCGCCTGTCGCAGAAGGCGGACAAGGAATTCATGTACCTGCGTCGCCGCATCAATCCGGACGATGCGGAAAAGATTGTCGCCCTGAAGATTCCCGGCGTGGCCGCGCAGCGTGAGTTCCGCCGCTTCTATCCGCAGGGCGAAGCGATGGCGCATGTGCTGGGCTTCACCAACATCGACGACCGCGGCCAGGAAGGCCTGGAACTGGCCTTCGACGAATGGCTGCGGGGTGAGCCGGGTG
Source organism: Pseudomonadota bacterium (assembly GCA_023423605.1). Classification (GTDB taxonomy): domain Bacteria; phylum Pseudomonadota; class Gammaproteobacteria; order Xanthomonadales; family Xanthomonadaceae; genus Stenotrophomonas. The sequence goes on along the minus strand of JAFAFF010000075.1, from coordinate 2,563 downwards.
CCAAACGTGTGATCCGCAACCGCAAGGGCGAGACGGTGGAAAGCGATCTGCTGCGCGCCGCCACGCCGGGCAAGGACCTGACCCTGAGCATCGACCGCCGCATCCAGTTCCTTGCCTACAAGGAGCTGCGCAACGCACTGGTGGAGAACAAGGCCGCCGGCGGCTCGATGGTGATCATGGACGTGGCCACCGGCGAGATCCTGGCGATGGTCAACCTGCCGACCTACAACCCGAATTCGCTGCAGGGCGCCATTCCGGATACCCGCCGCAACCGTGCGGTGACCGACCTGGTGGAGCCGGGCTCGACCATGAAGCCGCTGACCATCGCCTCGGCGCTGCAGGCCGGCGTGGTCACCAAGGACACCCTCATCGATACCAACCCCGGCTACATGTCGCTGGGGCGCTACACCATCAAGGACGTGCCGCGGAACAACGGCGTGCTCAACGTGACCGGTGTGATCACCCGCAGCTCGAACATCGGCGCGGCCAAGATCGTGGCCAAGCTGCCGGACCAGACCTTCTACGATTCGGTGCATAAATTCGGCTATGGCAGCCGTCCCGGCAGCGGCTTCCCCGGCGAATCGGCCGGCGTGCTGCCGACGCCCGCGCGCTGGAGCGGCCCGTCGAAGACCACCATGTCCTACGGCTACGGCCTGTCGGTGACGCCGCTGCAGATCGCCACCGCCTATTCGGCGCTGGGCAACGGCGGCAAGCTGATTCCGCCGACCTTCGTGAAGGGCCAGCACAATGAAGCGCGCCAGGTGATCGATCCGCAGATCGCCAAGGACGTGGTGGCCATGATGGAAACGGTGGTGACCCAGGGCGGTGCCAAGCAGGCAGCGGTGCTGGGCTACCACGTGGCCGGCAAGACCGGCACCGCACGCAAGGCCGGCCCTGGCGGCTATGAGCGCGGGCATTACAACGCGCTGTTCGCCGGCGTGGTGCCGGCCAGCAACCCGCGCTTCGCCACGGTGATCGTGATCAACGATCCGCAGGGCGGCAAATACTATGGCGGCCTGGTGTCCGCACCGGTGTTCCACAACGTGATGGACGGCGCCCTGCGCCTGATGGACGTGCCGCCGGACGACATCCAGTCGTGGCTGGCCGCGCAGCAGTCGGGCAAGACCGGCCACGCCGCTTCGGTGCTGCCCACGCCGCCGGCCGATACCGTACTGCCCACCGCCGCCGCCGCGGAATTCGATGCCGCGCTGCCCACCGCGCAGGCACCCGCCAGGCCTTCATCGCCGGCCCCGGCGGGAGGCACGCAATGAGCCGCTCGATGGCATTGTCATCGCTGCTTGCCGACGTGGACCTGGGCGGCCGCGATGTGCAGGTGTCCGGCCTGGTGATGGACAGCCGCGCCGTGCAGCCGGGCGATGTCTTCGTGGCGATCGCCGGCTTCGGTGCGCATGGCTTGGGCTTCGTGGAGCAGGCGCGTGCCGCCGGCGCATCGGCCATCCTGTTCGAACCGCCGGCCCCGGCCGGGCTGCCGGCGCCCGCCGATGCCATCGCGGTGCCGGGCCTGCGTGCGCGGCTGGGAACGATGGCCGACCAGTTCCATGGGGCGCCTTCGCGTGCCATGACGATGGTCGGGGTGACCGGCACCAACGGCAAGACCTCCACGGTGCAGTTGCTGGTACAGGCCTGGAACCTGCTGGGCGTGCGCGGCGGCAGCATCGGCACGCTGGGCGCCGGGCTGCATGGCAACGTGCAGCCGACCGGTTTCACCACCCCGCTGGTGCTGCAGATGCATGCGCTGCTGGCCGGCCTGCGCGACGAAGGTGCCCAGGCCGTGGCGATGGAAGTCAGCTCGCATGCGCTGGACCAGGGCCGCGTGGATGCGGTGCATTTCGATGTGGCGGTGTTCACCAACCTCACCCGCGATCACCTGGATTACCACGGCGACATGGCCGGTTACGGTGCGGCCAAGGAGCGACTGTTCCATCGCACCGGGCTGCGCGCGTCGGTGGTCAACGTGGACGATGCGTTCGGCCGGCAGCTGCTGGCCCGCCTGCCGGAGGGCCAGCAGGCCATCGGTGTGAGTTCGCGGGGCGCCGAAGGTGCCAGCGTGCGCGCCGAAGGCATCGTGCTGGATGGCCGTGGCCTGGCCTTCATCCTGGATATCGACGGCCAGCGCGCAGACGTGCGCTCGCCGCTGCTGGGACGATTCAACGTGGACAATCTGCTGGTGGTGGCCGGCACGCTGCATGCACTGGGCCACCCGCTGGCTACCATCGCCGACGTGCTGGGGCGCCTGCAGCCGATCCATGGACGCATGAACCGGCTGGGTGGCGAACCACGCCAGCCGACCGTGGTGGTGGATTATGCGCATACGCCCGATGCGCTGGAGCAGGCCCTCAAAGGCCTGCAACCTGTGGCCAGGGCGCGTGGCGGCAAGCTGCACTGTGTGTTTGGCTGCGGAGGTAACCGCGACGCGACCAAGCGCCCCCTGATGGGCCAGGCTGCACAGCGTCAGGCTGACGTGGTCTGGGTGACCAGCGACAACCCCCGTGGTGAAGTACCCGATGCCATTGTGAAGGACATTGTGCAGGGCATGCAGCTG
>JAFAFF010000302.1 GCA_023423605.1 Pseudomonadota bacterium | reverse complement strand
ATGTAACCCTGCTGCACCAGCAGGTTGTGGAACATCTGCTCACGGAAATACGCCGGATAACGCTGGTGCACGTTCTGCAGGTAACCGGCGCCGTGCACGAACATCACGATCGGGTACTTCTTCCCCGGTTCCTTGTTCTCCGGGCCGTAGTACTTCGCCCAGACCACGCCGGCGCCATGCTGCGATGGCACCGCCACCAGCTTCGGCTGGATCCACTGGCGGGCCTTGAACGCCGCGCTGCGGGTATCGGTCAATACGCGGGCCTGGCCACCGCCTGTTGGTACCACCGCCAGTTGCGGCGGCAGGTAGGCGCCGGAGTAGCGCACCAGCAGCTGCTGGCCATCCGGCGACAGGCTGAAGTCCTCCACGCCGTTGAGATCGGTCAGCTCGCGTACCTGGCGGCTGCCGGCGTCGACGGCACAGACTTCGTAGTCGTGCGGCGCCTGCTGGTTGCACAGGAAATAGAAGCCCTTGCCGTCGGCTGACAGCACCGGTGCCGAGGTTTCCCACTTGCCGCTGGTCAGCGCCTGCGGGCGGTTGCCGCCGGCCTGGGTGTACAGGTGCGAGAAACCGGATTCCTCGGACAGCAGCCACAGCGTGCGGCCGTCGGCCATCCAGCCGAAATCATTGAAGCCCCAGTTGATCCAGGCCTCGTCGGTGAGGCGGTGGCGGTTCTGCAGGCGGCCGCCGGAGGCATCCAGGCTGACGATCCAGCGGTCCTTGTTGTCGATGGCGCGCAGCATGATCGCGGCCTGCTGGCCGTCTTCGCTCCAGCGGATGCCGCCACCCATGAAATCGCTCATCACCTGCAGCGGACGATCGCCCTTCAGCGCGTCCTTGCCAGCCTTGCGGCGCAGCGCGGCCAGCGGATCGGTGCCGATGCCCGGTAGCGCATCCAGCACGATCCTTTCCGCCTTGCCACTACGGGCGTCCACGCGCCAGAGCGTGTGCGGATCCGGATCGTTGCGACCGACGCGGGTGCGTGCGTCCTCGCTTTCCTCGTAACCGGATTCGGTCACATACAGCGGCATCTTGCTGGTGCGGCCCTCATCGAAATCCTTCGGCCGGGTCACCACGATCAGATGCACCAGATCCGGCGACAGCACGCTGTTGACGATCTCCACGTCGCTGCCCAGGTATACCGGGCCGGGGGCGCGGGTGGGATCGGTTTCGCGCCAGCGCCTGTCCTGTTCCTTCAAGGCTTCGCGTTGTTCGCGATCACGGCGCAGGGTTTCCAGGGTGCGCAGCTGCTGCTCGCGCAGCACGTCGGCCTTGGGCGCATCGGCGGGATTCTTCTCCGCCTTCAGGCTGGCCACCTGGGCCACGCCGGCGGTGGCGGTCCAGTGGAACCAGTCCTGACCGTTGCGCCAGATCACGCCGCCATCGGTGGCGAAATCAACGCCGGTGGAACGTTCGTTGCCGCGGGTGAGCTGGGTCAGGGCGCCGCTGCGCAGATCGCGCACGAACACATCGCCATTGCGTACGAAGGCACTGCGCGTGCGGCTGCGGTCGTACACCGGGTTGGCCACGTCCAGCGTGCCACGCTGGTCATCGGCAACCTGGCTGGCGGTACCGCCGTCGACAGGCTGGCGGAAGGTATCGCGCACCGGGCTGCCGTTGCGCTTGAGCTGGTATTCCACCTGCTGGCTGTTCCAGGACCACCAGGCCTTTTCGACGGGTGGGCCGATCCAGTCCGGGTCGGCCATGGCCTGTTCGATGGTGATCGGGGTCGGCGCAGCCTGCGCGGCAGGTGCGGCAAGCAGCGCGGACAGCAACAGGGACAGGGGCAGCACTCGGGACATGGGCGGACAGCACCGGAAGAGGAAACCGGGCAAGGGTAGCAGTCGCCCCGGCCGGGGGAAGGGGCCACAGGTCATGCAGACCGGTTGCGCAAAGGCCCGCCAAGGTCTTTGTGCTGCATGATGGGCGCCTGGTCCGGAAGGAATCGACATGTACCGCTATGACTACCGGATTACCCTGGCGGTCCGGCACCCGACTGCTGCCAGTGCCGATATTGCTGCCCGGCTCGGCCTGGAACGGGAATTCTTCCGTGATGTCGGCACTGATCTGCGCCGAGCCGATGGTAGCCTGATCCGCGTGCACGCCTGCACCTGGGTGGGCTTCGAGCTGCCCGGCGGCACGGACGGCTGGCTGATGGACGCCTGGCCCGAGGTCGTGGCCATCCTGCAGGCGCGGGCAGGGGTGGTCCGGGCGCTGAACCAGGAAGGGGCCGAAATCGGCCTGCGCATCGGCGTTTTCGGAAAGCAGGCATGGGCAGGTTTCGAACTGGACGGCGCACTGGTGCGGCTGATGGCGGACCTGCGGCTGGGCTTCCAGCTGGAGACCTGTTTCCCGGACACACTGCCCGAGGACACGGCGACGCCGGAACGTTAGTGCAACCGGTTGCCGGAGCCGCGCATCCAATCTCCTGAACCCGCATCATCCACCACACAGGAGCTCGGCCATGCAGGAACTCATCCCGATCACCCTTTTCATCTGCATCGCCTACGCGATCCATGCCATCGCCGATGCACGCGCGCGCAGCAAGCTGGTCGCCCCGCACATACCGGAAGAGGTGATCCGCTCGCTGGCGGTGCTGGAGGAAGAGCGTCGCCGCCAGGGCGCATTGCGCTGGGGCATCAGCCTGGTCTGCCTGGCGCTGGCCATGGCCGTGCTGGAAGCGATCGGTGCCCGCGACCTGACCTTCGGTGCCGCCGCCGCGCTGGTCGGCAGCGCCGGCCTCGGCCAGCTGCTGGCCTGGCATTTCACCCGCCCTGCCGTACGCAAGGGCTGACCCGGTCATGCCACCGGTACAGGCGGCGACCCGCGGATGAGCCTGCTCGGCGAAGCCCTGTCGTCGCTGCGTGGTCGCCGCCGCCGGGATACTGCAGCGCTGGGTGCACCTGGCGAGCCGCTGGACGCGGACCACGCACTGGTACGCGCCATCATCGATGGTTCACAGCCGGCCTTCGCGCAACTGGTGGACAGCCACCAGCGCATCTGTGCGCATGTGATCGGACGCATGGTCGGCGACCGTGACCAGGTTGCCGACCTGCTGCAGGAGACCTTCCTGGCGGTGTTCCGGCAACTGCACCGGTTCCGGTTCGAATCTTCCCTGCGTACCTGGATCCTGCGGGTGGCCTATACCACTGCGCTGCAGCACCTGCGCCGCCGTCGGCTGGAGGCGCGGTGGATGGTGGCGGTGGAGGCTCCGGAGGAGCTGGGCGTCGGCGATGACGGACCGGGCCCAGCGGAATTCAGCGAGGTGCTGCAGGCCGGCCGCCAGCTTGGCGCGGCGCTGCAGCGGTTGAGTGCGCCGCAGCGGCTGATCGTTGGCCTGCACTACCTGGAGGATTTCGATATCGGCGAGATCGTGCAGATCACCGGCATGCCAGGCGGTACCATCAAGAGCCACCTGTACCGTGCGCGGCAGGCACTGAAGGCCGATCTGCTGCGCCGGGCGCCCGCCGGAGAACTGCCGTGAACGAACCCGTGGACCGTCCGGACGATGCCAGCCGCCGCGCGTTGGCGCGTGCGCTGCATGATGCCGCCGCGGGCGAACCGACGCCGGACGTGCGCGACGCCCTGTCGCGCCGGCTGCGGCAGGAGTGCCGCCAGGGAGCCACCGGTTACGTGCTGGCGCAGGTACTGCTGCTGGCGGCGCTGGTGATGGCCGGCGCCTGGTATCTGCTGAACTAGTGCCGCGCCGCGCATAACGCCGGGCAGGTTCTGGTTCGTAGCGCCGGGCTCCGCCCGGCTGATGCACCGTGATCGTCCAGCGGGGCGGAGCCCCGCTCTACCCGCGCGTGCGGTATGCGACACAGTGACCCGGCGCGTCACCCGGTCGCATCCCGGCTTAACAGAAACCGGCCCAGAATGGTGCGGATTCCCACCCATGCCAGGCAGGAGGCGTCCCTTGGACGCATTGTTGTTGTCCCGCATCCAGTTCGGATTCGTCATCAGTTTCCACGTGCTGTTCCCCGCCTTCACCATCGGCACGGCCAGCTGGCTGGCCTTCATCGAATGGCGCTGGCTGCGCACGAAGTTGCCCGTGTGGCGCGAGCTGTATTTCTTCTGGCAGAAGATCTTCGCGGTGTCCTTCGGCATGGGCGTGGTCAGCGGCATCGTCATGGCGTTCCAGTTCGGCACCAACTGGCCACGGCTGATCGAGACCGCCGGCACGGTGATCGGACCGCTGCTGACCTACGAAGTACTCACCGCGTTCTTCCTGGAAGCCAGTTTCCTGGGCGTGATGATGTTTGGCTGGGGCCGCGTATCGCCGCGCCTGCATTTTTTCTCCACGTGCATGGTGGCACTGGGTACGCTGTTTTCCACCTTCTGGATCCTGGCTTCCAACAGCTGGCTGCACACGCCGGCCGGCTACGAACTGGTGGATGGCATCGTGCATCCACGGGACTGGTGGCAGGTGGTGTTCAACCCCTCCTTCCCGTACCGCCTCACGCACATGGCGCTGGGCTCGTTCATCACCACCTGCTTCGTGATCGGCGGCGTCGGCGCGTGGTACCTGCGCCGGCGCCAGCACCTGGAAGCAGGGCGTCGCATGCTGGTGGCCGCGGTGGTGTTCGCCGCCATCACCGTGCCGCTGCAGATCCTTGCCGGTGACATGCACGGCCTGAACACCCTTGAGCACCAGCCGATGAAGATCGCGGCAATGGAAGCGCACTGGCATGAAGGCAAGGAAGGGGAGGGCGTGCCGCTGGTGGTGTTCGCGCTGCCCAATCCCGCCCAGCAGCGCAATGATTTCGAGGTCGCCATCCCGCGGCTGGGCAGCGTGATCCTGACCCATTCGCTGGACGGCACCTTCGATCCCTTGACCTCGGTGCCGGCCAGCGACCGGCCACCGGTGGTGCCGGTGTTCTTCGCCTTCCGCATCATGGTCGGTCTGGGCACGCTGATGCTGCTGCTGGCCTGGCTGTCGGCGATCCAGCTGTGGCGGAAGCGGTTGCTGGCCTCCCCGTGGCTGCTGCGTGGCTGGAACTGGATGCTGCCCAGTGGCTTCATCGCGCTGGTATCAGGCTGGTTCGTCACCGAGATGGGGCGCCAGCCCTGGGTGGTGCATGGGCTGCTGCGCACCGCCGACGCGGTGGGCCCGCAGAGCGCATGGATGACTGCACTGTCGCTGGGCGTGTACGTGGCCGGTTATGCGTTCGTGTTCGGCTGGGGTACCTGGTATCTGGTGAAGATCCTGCGCCAGGGGCCGAAACCGCATGAAGACAGCCCGTCGCTGGAAGGTGGCAGCCATACCCCGGCGCGTCCGCTGTCGGCCGCCGATGAACCCCTGGAGGAGCGCTGACATGGACCTGATGACCTGGCTTCCGGTGGCATGGTTCGCGGTGATCGGCTTCGGCGTGCTCATGTACGTGCTGCTGGATGGCTTCGTGCTGGGCATCGGCATCCTTGCCCCGTTCTCGCACGACGAGGAACAGCTGGACCAGATGATGAACACCGCCGCGCCGATCTGGGATGGCAACGAAACCTGGCTGGTGCTGGGCGGTGCGGGCCTGCTGGCGGCATTTCCGAAGGCTTACGCGGCGCTGCTGTCGGCGCTGTACCTGCCGGTGCTGCTGCTGGTGGTCGCGCTGGTGTTCCGCGGCGTGGCCTTCGAGTTCCGTTTCAAGGCGCATCGATCACGGCGGCTGTGGAGCGTTGCGTTCGGCATCGGCTCGTTGTCGGCCACGTTCGCGCAGGGGGTGATCCTGGGGGCGCTGGTGGAGGGCCTGCCGATCGTGGACGGCATCTACCAGGGCGGCCCGTTCGGCTGGTTCAGCCCGTTCGCCATGCTTACCGGTGCCGCGCTGGTGGCCGGCTACGCGCTGCTTGGCAGCACCTGGTTGATCCTGAAGACGACCGGACCGGTGCAGGTGCTGGCGCGCCAGCTGACCCGTCCGCTGGTGGTGGCGGTGATCGTTGCGATGGGGCTGGTCAGCAGCTGGCTGCCGTTCCTGGATTCGCGCTTGATGGCCCGCTGGTTCAGCGATGGCAACTTCTGGTGGCTGTCGCCGGTGCCGTTGCTGACCCTGGCGGTCGCGGTGGCGCTCTGGCGCAGCGTCATGCACCCGCGTCGCGATGCGCCGCCGTTCCTGCTCAGCATGGGCCTGTTCGTGCTCGGCTTCGCCGGCCTGGTGCTGGGCATGTGGCCCTATCTGCTGCCGCCGACGATGACCCTCTGGCAGGCCGCCGCGCCGGCCTCGTCGCAGGGGTTCACGCTGGTCGGACTGGTGGTGCTGCTGCCGGTGATCCTGGGGTATACCGCGTGGTCGTACCGGGTATTCCGCGGCAAGGTGGAAGCCGACGCCGGCTACCATCACTGAGGCCTCCCATGGCGCCAGCCGGCTTGCCTGGCCGGCTGGCGGGTGGTTCCGGGCACCGGGCGATACGCCCGCCGGCCGGCCTCGTGGTAGCGTGCGCTGCTCCGGCTCCCCGCCGCTTCGCCGTCACCGTCTGCTGCAATGATCGAGTTTTCCGTCGTCGACTGGGCTGCCTGGGCGCCCGGACTTGCCACCCGCGACGAATGGCGGCGCTGGGCTTCGGGCCCATGGCTGCCACATGGCGAGGATACGCCGGCCCTGCCTGAAGTGCCGGCCATGCAGCGCCGGCGCATCGAGCGGCTGGGGCGCATGGCCATCCAGGCCGCCTGCTGGAGCGAAGGCGAGGGTGGCGCCGACAGCGGGGTACCGCTGGTGTTCGCCAGCCGGCATGGTGATGTGGCCCGCTCGATGGAGCTGCTGCATGCGCTGGTGGCCGATGAGCCGTTGTCGCCCACCACCTTCGGCCTGTCGGTGCATAACGCCATCGGCGCGCTGTACTCCATCATCCGCGGCCACCGTGGCAACCAGCTTGCGCTGGCCGCAGGCAAGGCCACCATCGAAGCGGCCTGCGTGGAAGCGGCCGCGCTGCTGGCCGATGGAGCCACCGAAGTACGCATCGTCGCCTACGATCCGCCGTTGCCCGCTCTCTATTCCGCGTTCCTGGACGAGCCGGCGGCGTACTACGCCTGGTGCTGGCGGGTGGCCGCACCAGGCGCTGGCGGCACACGCCTGGGCCTGCGCTGGCAGGCCGATGGCGGTGCGGATGATGTGCCGGGCACGCTTCCGCATGCCCTGGACCTGCATCGTTTCCTGCTTGACGGCGGTCCGACGCTGGAGCGCGTGGTGGATGGCCGGCGCTGGAGCTGGCGGCGTGCCGGCTGAGCGCGTCCGGCGCCACCTGGACCACGCCTGGCGGGTGTCCGCCACCGCGCTGAGCTTCCTCGCCTTCGGCATCGGTGGCCTGCTGTTCGCTCTGGTGCTGGTGCCCTTGCTGCTGCTTGCGGTACGCGACGCGCGACGGCGCCAGCGCCTGGCGCGGCGGGTGGTGCAGCGTCTGTTCGCGCTGCATGTCGCGCTGATGCGCAGGCTGGGCGTGATGTCCTGGCAGGTCCAGGGGGCACAGCGCCTGCGGCGCGACGGCCTGCTGGTGGTGGCGAATCATCCCACCCTGATCGACGTGGTGCTGCTGGTGGCACTGCTGCCCAATGCAGACTGCGTCATCAAGGGCGCGGTGGCCCGCAATCCATTCATGCGTGGCACCGTGCGGGCCGCGGGTTACCTGGTCAACGATGGCGGCCCGGCGCTGGTGGACGCCGGCATCGCCGCCCTGCGCGAGGGTGGCAGCCTGGTCATCTTTCCCGAAGGGACGCGCAGCGTGCCGGGCCAGCCGCTGCGGCTGCAGCGCGGCGCGGCGAACATTGCCGTACGCGGGCGTGTGGACATCACGCCGGTACGTATCCGCTGCGTGCCGCCGACGCTGGGCAAGGGGGAGAAGTGGTATCGTGTGCCCCCGCGGCGTTTCCACGTCACGCTGGAGGTCGGTGAGGACATTCCGATCGGTACGTTCCTGGACGAAGTCGGCATGGCAGGAAGGGATGCCCTGGCCGCACGACGCGTCACCGACCATCTCAGCCGCTACTTCCAAACGTATGGAGAACCGACCCGTGCAGGCACTTGAGCACGAGATCAAGGAACTGATCATTTCCTCGTTGTCGCTGGAAGACATTTCCGCGGACGACATCGACTCCAGCGCTCCCCTGTTTGGCGATGGCCTCGGCCTGGATTCAATCGATGCGCTGGAGCTTGGCCTGGCCCTGCAGAAGCGGTTCGGGGTGAGCCTGTCCGCCGATTCGGAGGAAACGCGCCGTCATTTCGGCAGCGTGCAGGCACTGGCCGGATTCGTCGCCGCCCACCGCGCCTGACCCGCCATCGCCATGACCAAGACCGAACTTTTCGACCACATCGCCGGCCTGCTGACCGACAGTTTCGAGATCGACCGTGCCCTGGTCGCGCCCACGGCGCGGCTGCACGACGATCTGGACATCGACAGCATCGACGCGGTGGACCTGATCGTGCAGCTGAAACCGCTGCTGGGCCGCAACCTGCAGCCGGACGCCTTCAAGTCCGTACGCACCGTGCAGGACGTGGTAGATGTCGTGCATGGGCTGCTGCCTGGCCAGGCGGCCGCCTGACCGCGCGCGCCGGGGCCTGTCGTGGTGTCTGTACGCAGGGGCGTGCTGGTCGGCGTATCGCTGGCCTATCCGTTGGCGATGTACCTGGCGATGGGCCGTTTCGAGCCGCGCTGGTTGTCCCTGCTGCTGTTCGGCATGGCGTTGCTGCGCGCGCTGGGCACCCGTGAGCGGCTGTGGATCTGGGCGGCTGCCGGTACCTGCGTGCTGGCATCGGTCGCCCTGCTGGGCAATGCGGCGCTGCCGCTGAAACTGTATCCGGCGCTGGTCAATGCGGTGCTGCTGGCGACCTTCGCCGCCAGCCTGCGCTGGCCGCCCACCGTGGTCGAGCGCATCGCGCGTGCGCAGGATGCGTGCCTGCCGCCGGCGGCGATCGCCTATACGCGCAGGGTGACCCAGCTGTGGTGCGGCTTCTTCGTGGTCAACGGAAGCATTGCCCTGGGCACTGCGCTGTGGGCGTCCGAAGCCGTCTGGGCCCTGTACAACGGGCTGCTGGCGTACCTGCTGATGGGCATGCTGTACAGCGGCGAATGGTTGGTGCGGCGGCGACACAAGGCGGCGCATGGGCATGGCTGAGTGGATCGCGCTGCATCGCCTGCCGGGCATGCCTGTCGCAGGCCGCATGGTGGGGGTGCTGGAAGGAGAACCGCTGGACCATGCAGCGCTGCTGGCGCGGGTGGAACGCTGGCGCGTTGCCTTTGCCGACGTGCCGGGAAAGGACTGGGCCCTGTATTTCGACGACGCGCTGGCCTTCGCCGCCGCACTGTTCGGTGCCTGGGCCGCCGGCAAGCGCGTGTTCCTTCCCGCCGACAACCTGCCGGCCACGCTGGCATCGCTGCGCACGCACGTGGCCGGCTATGCGGGGGACATCGATGCGGCCTGGCAGCCGCTGGCGCTGGCCGAGGCGGCGTCCGGGGTGTGTGCGGGCAGCGGCGTGGAGCTGGACGAGCAGGCGTGCAGGCTGGTGGTGTTCACTTCGGGCAGCACCGGCGAACCGGCCCCCATGGAGAAGCGGTTGGCACAGCTGGCGCGCGAAGTGGAGGCGCTGGAACAGGCCTTTGGCGCCCCGCTCGACGGTGTCCGGATACACGGCACGGTTTCCCACCAGCACATCTACGGTCTGCTGTTCCGGGTGCTGTGGCCGCTGGCCGCCGGCCGCGCGATCCAGCCACGCCGTTTCTTCCATGAAGACCTGGTAGTCGCGCTGGCGCAGGCGCCTGCCGTGCTGGTGGCCACCCCGGCGCACCTGAAACGGTTGCCGGTGCAGCTGGACTGGGCTGCGGCACGCGGCAATCTGCGCGCGGTGTTCTCTTCCGGTGGCCCGTTGCCGGCCGATGCCGCCGTGCGCGCGCGCGCGTTGCTGGGCAGCGCGCCGATTGAAATCTTCGGCAGCAGCGAGACCGGCGGTATCGCATGGCGGCGCAGCGAGGGGGCAGCGCCGCCGCCGTGGCAGCCATTGCCCGGCGTACGCTGGTGCATCGACGACGGCCAGCTGGCGGTGGCTTCCGCGCACCTCGAACACGCCGGCTGGTGGCGCACGGCGGACCGTGCCGAAGCTGTCGAAGGGGGATTCCGCGTGCTGGGGCGTGCCGACCGGATCGTCAAGATCGAAGAGCGCAGGGTTTCCCTGGATGCGCTGGAACGCGCGCTGCAGGCGGATCCGGCCGTGCAGGATGTGCGCGTGCTGGTGCTGCCCGGCCAGCGCGACCAGCTGGCCGCGGTGGTGGTGCCCACCCAGCCGGACATGCTGCAGGCCGATGATGCCGAGCGTCGCCTGCTTACCCGCCGCCTGGGCGAAACGCTGGCCGCCAGCCACGATGCGGTCACTCGCCCGCGCCGTTGGCGGCTGGTGCCGGCGCTGCCATTCAACGCCCAGGGCAAGGTCCCGCTGGCCGCGCTCGCCGCGCTGTTCCAGGCAGACCTGCCGCCGGTGCGCTGGCTGTCGCGCGGGCCGGCTTCGGCCGTACTTGACCTGTCGCTGACGCCAGGCCTGCGGGTGTTCGATGGCCACTTCCCGGACGTGGCGGTGCTGCCTGGCGTCGCGCAGGTGGACTGGGCGATCGCCCTCGCGCGCCAGGTCTTCATGATGCCGCCGCGGTTCCTGCGCATGGAGGCCGTCAAGTTCCAGCACCTGGCCCGCCCGGGATACCTGCTGCGGCTGCACCTGCAGTGGGATGACGCCCGGCAGGTGCTGGCATTCCGCTTCACCTCCGATCACGGCGTTCATGCCAGTGGCAAAGTACTGTTCGCCGATGCCGATTGAGAACCTGACCCGACCGTCCGACCACGCCCTGCTGGTGGTCATCCCCGTGTACGATCACGAACATGCGATCGGCAAGGTTGTCGACGGTGTGCGCGCCGCCGGCCTGCCCTGCCTGCTGGTGGACGATGGTTCGCACGCGCCCTGTGCCGACGCGCTGCGGGAACTGTCGCGGCAGCAGGGTGTGGCGCTGTTGCGGCTGGACAGCAACCAGGGCAAGGGCGGGGCGATGCTGGCAGGCTTCGCCGAGGCAGCCCGCCTTGGCTACACCCACGCGCTGCAGATCGATGCCGATGGCCAGCACGACACGCGTGAGCTGGGGCGGTTCCTGGCGCTGTCGCAGGCCCATCCGGATGCGGTGATCTGCGGCATTCCCGCCTACGACGAAACCGTGCCGAAGATCCGCCTGTATGGCCGTTACTTCGCGCATGTCTGGGTATGGATCAACACGCTGTCGCTGCACCTGCGCGATTCCATGTGCGGTTTCCGCGTCTATCCGCTGCCGGCGGTGC
>JAFAFF010000284.1 GCA_023423605.1 Pseudomonadota bacterium | reverse complement strand
AAGATGGCTTACGGCGATGTGCTGTTCCATGGCCGGCAGCCGGCTTACGTGCTGTTCCTGGAACTGGATCCGACGCGTGTGGATGTCAATGTGCATCCGGCCAAGCATGAAGTGCGCTTCCGCGATTCGCGTCTTGTGCATGATTTCGTCTACCGCACCTTGAAGGATGCGCTGGCTGACACGCGTGCCGGCATGTCCGCGCAGGAGATTGGCGCCAGCGCGGTCGGCGCGCCGGCCTCGACAGACGAAGGTGGTCCGGCATGGCCCGGACAGCCTGCAGCCGGCACGCCGGGAACGGGCCAGGGGGACGGTAACTTCGGCAGCTGGCGCCCGCGGCAGTCGCCGCTCGGCCTGCAGGTGGCCGAGGCCCCGGCCGCCTATGCGGCGCTGTATGCCGGCCCTGCAGGCTTCCAGGTGGACAGCCTGCCGCCGACGCCGACCGAAAACGGTCTGCCGGTGACCCGTGCCGACGCGGGCGTGCCACCGCTCGGTTATGCCATCGCGCAGTTGCATGGCATCTACATCCTGGCCGAGAACGCCGAGGGCCTGATCGTGGTGGACATGCATGCAGCGCACGAACGGATCGGCTACGAGCGCCTGAAGAACGCGCACGATGGCATCGGCCTGCACGCGCAGCCGCTGCTGGTGCCGATAACGCTGGCGGTGGGAGAGCGCGATGCCGACACCGCCGAACGCGAAGCGGCCACCCTGGTCGAGCTCGGCTTCGATGTCACGCGCGCCGGCCCGGCCTCGCTGCACGTGCGCAGTATTCCCGCGCTGCTGGCCAACGCCGAACCGGAAGGGCTGTTGCGCGACGTGCTCACGGACCTGCGCGAACACGGGCAGTCCCGGCGTATTGCCACCGCGCGCGATGAACTGCTGTCGACCATGGCCTGCCATGGTGCGGTGCGCGCCAACCGGCGCCTGACGGTTCCGGAAATGAATGCTCTGCTGCGTGACATGGAAATCACCGAGCGTTCGGGGCAATGCAATCACGGGCGTCCGACCTGGGCGCGCTTTTCGCTGGCGGAGATTGATCGCTGGTTCCTGCGCGGACGATAGCGTGGACCCGGTCGAACGGACTGAGTTGAACGTGCTGGGTTGAACGGGCTGAAGGGGCAGTGTGGTGGACGACAAGGGAAAACATCGCGCTGTGGGCGCTCTGGTGCTGCTGATGGCCGCAGCGCTGGTGGGATGTGGAAAGCCGCCGGCGGCGACATCGACGCCTGCACCGGAAGACGCCGGGTTCGCCACCGAGCAGCAGCAATGGCGCATGCAGCGATATGCCGAGCTCACCGCGGCCGATGGCTGGACCACGCTGGTGGGGCTGCATTGGCTGGAGCACAAGGCGCATTACATCGGCCGCGGGCCGGGCAGCGGCATCCGTCTGGCGGTAGGGCCGGACAGGCTGGGCATGGTCAGCCGCGAAGGACAGCATTGGTCGTTCACTCCGGAGGCGGGCGTGGATGCCAGCATCGAAGGGAATGCGCTGCGCGGGCGCGTGGCGCTGCACAGCGACCATGATCCCGCGCCGACCCGCATCGATTTCGACGGTGGCAAGGGCCAGCTCAGCCTGATCGCGCGGGGCCAGCGCTTCGCACTGCGGGTGAAACATGCCGATGCCCCTGCGCGTCTCGGGTTTACCGGTCTGGACTACTGGCCGGGTGGCCAGGACTGGCAGGTGCGCGCACGTTTCCTGCCGCATCCTCCGGGAAAGACCTTGCCGATCGTGGACATCACCGGGTTGACCACCGCGATGCCCAACGCTGGCGCCGTGGAGTTCGAGCGCGATGGTCAACGCTATCGCCTGGAAGCGATCGGCGAGCCGGGGGCGCCGCTGTTCCTGGTCTTCGCCGACCGCACCAGCGGTCATGGCAGTTATCCGGCCGGGCGCTACCTGGATACCGCGGCGCCCGATGCCGATGGCCATGTGCAGGTGGATTTCAATCACGCCTACAATCCGCCGTGCGCGTTCACCCCGTTCGCCACCTGTCCGCTTGCGCCGCCGGAGAACCGCCTTGATCTGCGGGTCGAGGCGGGCGAGCGCGCCTATCATGCTCCCACGGAGACCGCTGGATGATGACTTCCCGTTTCGATGCCGCAGCCATCAGGCGCATCGCATCGCGCTGGATGCTGTATTCGATGCTGCTGCTGGCAGGCACGCTGGGCATGGCCGCAGCGGCGTCCGCAGCGGCACCGGCCAAGGCCAAGGCCGCGCCGGCCAGCGTCCGTGCCGCTTCGCCCGTTCCCCTGCTGTGGAAGGTGACCGGTGCCGGCGACGCACGGATGTATCTGCTGGGGTCTTTCCATCTGCTGCGCAAGGATGACTATCCGCTTGCCGCAGAGACCGACCAGGCCTTCGATGCTGCGCGCCGCGTGGTGTTCGAACTGTCCGCCCAGGACATGGAATCGCCGGAGCTTGCCGGCCGGATGGTGCAGGCCGCGGTGCGCAACGATGGCAGCGAACTGCGCCATGACCTGGGCGATGCCACGTGGGCGCGGCTGCAGGCCTATGCAGCGAAGAATCCACTGCCGCTGGCGCAGATGCAGGGCCTGAAGCCGTGGTTCGTGGGTCTGAGCATCAGCATCGCGCAGATGCAGAAGCTTGGCCTGGATCCTGCGCTGGGGCTGGACAGGCATTTCATGGATCGCGCCGCGAAGGCCGGAAAGCCGGTGCTGGGCCTGGAAAACATCGATACCCAGATCGCCGTGCTTTCGGGAATGAGCGCGGCCGAGCAGCGGCAGATGGTGGAAGAAGCGCTGGAGCAGGCCGAGAAGGGGGATGCGGAAATCCATGCCCTGCACGCGGCATGGCGACGTGGCGACGACGCCCTGATGTGGAACCGCATGGCGGTGGACATGAAGGCGCAATACCCCCAGCTTTACCAGCGCATCAACAGCGATCGCAACGATGCGTGGCTGCCGAAGCTGGAGCCATGGCTGAAGGCTGGCCAGGGCGGCACGCTGGTGGTGGTTGGCAGCCTGCACCTGCTGGGCAGCGATGGCGTGGTGGAGAAGTTGCGCGCCAGGGGCTACAAGGTGGAGCGCGTGCGCACCGGATCGTAGAGCGGGGCTCTGCCCCGCTGCGTGGCACTGCCCCAGCCGGGCAGAGCCCGGCTCTACGAAGCAGCGCAATTGCCCGATGTTACGGAGCAGGGCAGCGGCGCGGCGTTGCAGCCGCTGCGCCAGGCCAGGATCAGCGGTTGCGGCCCTTGCCGCTGCCGGTGGACTCGCCGGGCTTGTGCGAAGCCGGGCCGGGGGCGGTACCGGTACCGGTCGGGCGTCCCGCGAAGCCTGCGCCCATGCTGCGCTGGAATTCCTGCCACAGTTCCAGGTTGCGCTCGGTGAGCTGGTTCATCATTGCCCACGGCGTCTGCCCCAGCAGGTTGCCCATCTGCTGGCGGAACTGCTGTTGCTGGTCCAGGAACACCTGCATGCTGCGCTCCAGGTAATTGCCCATGAAGCCCTGCAGCGAATCGCCGTAGAAGCGGATCAGCTGGCTGAGCAGCTGGGTGGACAGCATCGGTTCGCCGTCCTGTTCCTGGTCGGCGATGATCTGCAACAGCACCGAACGGGTCAGGTCATCACCGCTCTTGGCGTCGCGCACCTCGAAATCCTCGCCATCCAGGATCAGCTGGCGGACGTCTTCGATGGTGATGTAGCTGGAAATCTCGGTGTCGTAAAGACGGCGATTGGGATACTTCTTGATGATGCGTGTAGCAGCCATGAAGCAAGCACTCGTCACAATAGACGCGCAGCATGGCGCAGCGCAGCAGGACTTGCAACGGTTCCAGGTCCGGCTGGCGGGCCTTCCTGCACCGTTTCATGTTGCGCAGCAAGGTTTTCCATGCTGCGCAACATGATCTTGTACCGTTCAGGCTCAGCGCCGGGCAACCGGGTCACCAGCCCATGTGGTGGCCGCCGTTGATGTCCAGGTTGCTGCCGGTGATCCAGGCGGCCTCGTCGGCGACCAGGAAGGAAACGCCGTAGGCGATCTCTTCAGGCTTGCCCAGCCGGCCGGTGGGGATGTCGGCGATGATCTTCGCGCGTACCTCTTCGGGCACCGCCATCACCATGTCGGTGGCCACGTATCCGGGTGAAATGGTGTTGACGGTGATGCCGAAGCCGGCGTTCTCGCGCGCCAGGGAGATGGTGAACCCATGCATGCCCGCCTTGGCCGCCGCGTAGTTGGCCTGGCCATACTGGCCCTTCAGGCCGTTGATCGAGCTGATCTGGATCACCCGGCCCCAGCCGCGCCGGCGCATGCCTTCGATGACCGGACGGGTGACGTTGAACACCGAATTGAGGTTGGTGTTGATCACCTCGTGCCACTGCTCGGCACGCATGCGGTGGAAGGTGGTGTCACGGGTTATGCCGGCGTTGTTGACCAGGATCTCCACCGGACCGAGTGCGGCTTCGACGGCATGCACCAGCGCTTCGGCGCTTTCCGGGCTGGACACATCGCCCGGGAAAATGGCGATGTCCAGGCCGCGCGCGGCCATGGCCTGCTGCCACGCCAGCGCCTTGGCCTGGTCGCGATAGTTGGTGGCGACCCGGTGTCCCAGGCTGGCCAGGCGCTGGCAGATGGCGGTGCCGATGCCGCCGGTGCCGCCGGTGACCAGTGCGACGCGTGAAGTCATGCTGCGGTTCCGAATTCAGGTGGGGAAAGGGGATTCTGCAACATCGGCGCGCTGCGTGCGCCTCATGCCAGGTAAATGTCATGGCACGGTACGCTGGCCGGGTCGAACGCGGCCACCGCCTGTTCGAGCAACCGCGCGTGGTCTGCCGGGCCATCCAGCGCCTCTGCTGCCTGTCCGAGCAGGTGCCAGAGCTGTCGCAGCGTGGCGCCGGGATGGCCGTCGTCGGCTGCCAGCGCCCCCAGCGACTTGGACAGTTTGTGCCCGCTGC